>JAIYDT010000583.1 GCA_027487355.1 Verrucomicrobiaceae bacterium | reverse complement strand
TCCGTTTTTCAAAAAGCCGCATCTCTCCGAGGTGCGGCTTTTTTGTGTGATCGAAGAGGTCGTCAAATGATCGGCACTAGGTCCGCCTTGCTGGTGAGTTGCAGCGTGGATGACCGCAGGGACGCTGAGAAAAATGAGATCGCCGAGGAGGTCTGGAATCCAGGTGCGATGTGGAAGCTCCAGCAAAGGGTTACGAATCCGTTTGGCCCTGGAACATTTGCCCCAGACAAGAAAAGCCCCGAGCCACGACACGGAGGTCATGACTCGGGACTTGGAACTGCTCTGAAGCCTTCAGGATGGGATCAAGCTCAGGGAGCCTCGGCCACCTTGAGGCGGATGAAGTCGCTGGTGTCCGTCGAAGTGCCGTCGTCGGTCCGGAAGGTGTGCCATTCCCAATCGGTATCCAGTGCCGGCAGGGCTGGGGTGATAGCGGCCTGAACGGCGGTGGCGTCGACGCCGGTGACCTCGGTGACCACGACGCTGTTCCAGGTGCCGAGCGCATCGCTGGCCTCGACAGTGTATTTCACCAGATCCTTGGTCGCTTCCTGGGTGGAACCATTGGCGGCGAAGGAGGCGGTCTTGCGGGTGGCGATGGTGTAGGTCAGGACCTCGTCTCCCGAGAGGTTGTGCAGGCGGGCATAGACCCTGGGGCCGGAACCACCGCTGACGGGGCTGGAGTTGGTGGCGAACTCGAGGAGGTTGATGACGCCGTCGTTGTCAGGGTCTGCCGACTTGAGGGCATCGCCTCCGGTCAGGCCATAACCAGCCGCCCAGGCACTGAAGGGATCACCCGTGACGATGCTGACCACGCCCGTGGTGGCGAAGGCGCTGGTGTCCCAGGCCAGTCCACCGGCGAGAGCAGGCAGGATCAGGTCGGTGGCGACATTGAAGCTCGTCACATCGATGGAACCCGTGGAGTCGATCAGGTCGAAGGACTGACCGAGAGCAGGTGTGAGGCCGTTCAGGCTGACCGTGACAGTTCCATCCAACGCGAGGACTCCGGAGACGGTGATGGCATCGTAGTTGACGCCACGGGTGCCGGTGCCGGCGAGTTGGAGGCCGATGGATGACGTGGAGGCCACCGAGGCGGAAGTCAGGGTGATCAAGCCGGTGCCGGAACCGCCCGGGGTGACCGAGCCCGCGAGGGTGGCCGCGCCAGTCAAGGTGCCGCTACCGCTGAGGGTACCGCCGGTGCCGACGCTCACGACGTTGGCGATGGTCTGACCTCCGAGGTCGAGCGCGCCGCCGGTGACGGTGGCTGAGCCGGTGCCGAGAGCGGCTCCGTTTCCGAGGGTGAGTCGGCCGCCATTGACGGTGGTGCCGCCGCTGTAGGTATTCGCAGCCGAGAGCAACCAGGTGCCGGTGCCGATTTTCTGGAGGGCGGTGGTGTTGGTTCCAGTGAGGTTGTCGACGATGGCTCCTGCGATCTCACCCGTGCCGGCGGTGGAGCCGCCGAGGGTGAAGGTCTTGGTGCCCGCGCCAGTGGCGGTGATGGCGCTGGTGAACTTCAGCAGGCCAGTGCCGGACTGTTCGACTCCGCCGCCGCCGGTGGTTCCGGCGAGGTTGAGGATTCGGTCAGTGGTTTCGCCGGTGCCGGTGTATCTGAGGGCACCGGTGGTGGTGATGGCACCAAGCCTGATCGTTCCATTTAATGCACTCACAGGAGCGCCGAGATTGCTGTTTGGGGTCCCTCCAACGACCGAGTTGATTGAGGCAACAGACAACACCCCCTCTCCAATGGTGGTCGCCCCAGTATACGTATTGCTTCCGGAGAGAGTCCAAGTGCCGCTTCCGGTTTTGGAAACAGGCAGGCTCGTGGGCGTCGTGTAGCTGCCATTCGAAATGACGCCGCTCACCGTGCCGGCAGCGCTCCCTTGAAGAGCAACAAGACGGTCTGCGATGATGGGGGCGATGTTTCCTGCAAGGGTGAGCGACCCGCCGTTGCTGACGAACTGGGTGGATCCATTTCCAGAGGTGAGCGAGAAATTGCCGTTGATGGTGTTGTTTCCGGCAGCGTTGACGATGCCGCAGCCAGCGCCACCCAGACTGGTGGTGAACGAGAAGGTCGAGGGCAGGGTGATGTCCGAGCCGGTCCCGGTATTATCGAGAGTCAGGTTGGCCACACCATTCGTGTTGACCGCAACCTGGATGGTCTTGGTCCCAGTGCCCAGCGAGTTGCTGTTGGTCACAATCAGGTTGCCATTGTTGACAAACACATTGCCACCGGTCCAACCACTGTTGTTGCCACTCAGTCTCAGGCTGCTCGTGGTTCCGCTCAGCGAGTTGGAAATGCCAAGGGTCAGGACTCCTGTTCCCGAAACCTCGCCACTCATGGCCAAGTCCGTGCCTGCGGTGGGAAGCAGGAAGGTGCCGTTTCCGGTGAGTGAGAATCCGCGATCAGTGACCGCATCGCCGCCGGTATACTCCAGTCTGCCTCCATTGAAGACGAGCGAGGCGGTGTTGGTTGCGGCGCTGGTCGCATCCCCCACTCCAATCGGGCTGGCGCTGCCGATGTTCGCAAGCGTCCCCACCGAAAGCGTGCCGGCGGTGATGGTTGTCGGACCGGTGAAGGTGTTCGCCGCGTTCAGCGTGGTGGTGCCGGTGCCGGCCTGGGTGAAGCCACCGCTGCCGGTGATCGGCGAGGCGCTGAAGTCGGTGCCCTGCGCCGCCGCGTTGGTGCGGTTCACGGCGAAAGTTGCGTTGTTGACGATGGGGCTGGTCAGGTCGAGCGAGCCTGTGGTGGTGGCGGATCCGAGCTGCAGGGTTCCAGCGTTGATGGTGGTGGCACCGGTGTAGGTGTTGGCACCCGACAAGGACAGGACCCCAACCCCGGCCTTGGTCAGGGTTCCGGTGCTGCTTGGGGCATTCTGAAGCGCCAGGCCCACCGTGATGTTCCTGCCCGTGGGAACGTCGATCAGGGCACCGTTGCTGGTGATCTGGCCGACGGTGCCAACAGCAGCCGGAATGTAGGCGGCGCTGGCGGCGGTTGGCAATAAGGTGCCGCCGTCAAAGGTGAGGGTGGTGGTGGAACCAACGCCGCGGGCGGACGGGAAGGCAGGCAAGGTCACCGAAGCCGTGCCACCGATGGTGATCGACGAGGTGCTCCCGGTTCCACCCGAGAGCTGGGTGAAGGTGTTGGCGAAGAAGGTTCCTGCCGTGACCGAGAGGGTGGCATTCTGACCGGCGTTGTTGGCGGGGTTGGTGTTGGAGCCCCCCATTTGCAGGATGCCGACCGTGGCGGTGCCGCCCGTCTGGATGAACGAGCCGGTGTTGTTCTGGCAGTTGGCCGATGCGTCCGATCGGGTGATCTGGAGGGTGGAGGTGGTCGGCATCGACAGGACACCGGTGCCACTGAGATTGAAGGTGGCGGTGGTGCCTGAGTTGACGCCCAACACAACTCCGAGGGTGCCGGCGATCGTGTTCAGTGTGCCGCCGCTGAGGTTGTAGGTGCCGAACGAGGTCGAGCCAGCCAGGGAATTCGAGCCACCGTTTCCAATCAGCAGCTGGTTGCCCCCCATGGTGAGGGAGCCACCGGTCTGGTTGACGATGCCGACGAAAGAATTGCTGGTGCCGTTGCCTACCGAAAACTGTCCGGTTGAGAAGGTCCCGTTGGAGATGTTCAGGGTGGCGGTGGCGGCGGTGGTGGTGGTGCCGACGCTAAAGGTTCCTGCAGCGGCGGTTCTGGCGCCACTGAGGGTGAGCGTGCCTTCCGAGATCGTGTTAGCACCAGTATGGGTGTTCGCTCCGGAGAGGGTCCAGGTGCTGGAGCCGTTCTTGGTGAGGACCACGTTGCCGGTGCCGGTGGAGCCCGACGCCTGGTTGGCGATGACACCGGTCACGTTGTTGTTGGAGCTGGTCCCGCTCAGGATCAACGTGCTGTTGTTCGCGAGATTGTTGATGTTGTTGTATCCCACCAGACTCACGTTGGCCGAGGTCGGGTTGAGCGTGAAGTTGGTGGCGGTGCCGGTGACGTTCTGGATGGTGCCAATGGCAAGGCTGTAGGAATTGCCACCCGTGATGTTGAAGGCGACCGTGTTTCCGATCGGTGTGGTGCCGGGGGAAATCGTCAGGACATTTCCGCTCCCGGTGGTCAGCGGGTTGACGTCGATGTTAACAGCCGCCGTGTTAAGGGCGGAGATGGCATTTGTGCCTCTGAATGTGGTCGAGGAATCCGCGCGGAGCTGGAGGGTGGAACCATTGAAAAGTCCGAGCAGGGATCCAGTGACCCCCTGGGTGCCGAGGGCGGTGGCCGACTCGAGTCGGAGAGTCGAGCCGTTGCCGACGTTCACGTTGCCTGTCAGCGCGGAATTGTCGCCGGACATGACGATCGTGCCGGTGGTGGAACTGCTGGTGGTTCCTGTGCCGACCGTGGTCACGCCCTTGTAGGAGTGCCCTCCGGCCAGGGTGAGGCTTCCCCCGCCCGTGCGGGCGAGTCCACCCGCACCACTGTAGGAACCGGTGAAGACGGCGTCATTCGCCCCTCCGAGGGTCAGGGTGAAGCCTGCATTGATGACGTTTCCGATGCTGAGAAGGTTGCCGCTGTTGTTCGTCCAAGTCTGATTGGCCGTCAGGGTGGCAGAGGTCACCGTGGTGGAGCCTGCGGCGACATTGAGTCCGCCACTACCACCGAGCAAGCTGGCGAGGGTGGTGGTGCCGCTGCCGTTGAAGGTGAGCTGGTTTGTGCCGTTGATGACGGTGCCGTTGAGGGTCAGCGCGTTGGAGCTGTCGTTGTTCCAGCTCTGCGGCGAGGAAAGGATGATGTCCGGATTGAGGGTCACACTGCCCGCACCCGGGTCGATGACGATGCCATTTCCTCCGATGGTGAGGGTGGCGGCATCCGGCTTCAGCAGGCTGATGGGATTGGCGCTGCTGGAAATCAGGCCGCTGATGGCCATGTTCGCACCGAGGCTCATGCCGACCTGATCGGAAGCCAAGGCAGATGCATCCGAGAAGCTGATGGTCGCCGAAGTTCCGGGAACCAGCGGCGTGGCGGTTCCGAGACCATCAGAGGTCCAGTTGCTGTTTGCAGAGCCGTCAGAGGCGGCCCAGACCTTCGGGCTGCCGCTAAGGCCGCCACGCCAGCTGGCAGAGCTGAGAGGGGATGCGGTGGTCGGGGTGATCTCCACCGCAGTCGGGGTGACGACCTTGGAGTAGGTGAAGTCAACCGGGTTGAGGATATTGAAGGTGCCTCCGGTCAGACCGCCACCGGCTGCGCTGAGGACGGTGTAGGTGTTCCCGGAGGTGTAGGAACCTGAGAGGGAAAGATTCACAACCCCGCTGACAGTGGCGGTGCCGGGAGCGGCGATCGGGGATTCGAAGTTGATTCCCAAGGTGCTGCCACTGGCAAGGGTCAGGTTGCCTGCGGTTCCCAGGGTGAGCGTGCCTGGAGTGGAGGGGGCGTAGTTGAACCGGGCGTCGTTCGCGACTGAAAGGCCGCTCGTCCCGGAGAGCGTCCCAGTGCCGCTGACGGTCAGGGTTCCGGAGTTGACGGTGGTCGCGCCGGTGTAGGTGTTGGCCCCGGTGAGGAAAAGGGTTCCTGCTCCGGTCTTCGTGAGTCCACCGGACGTGTTGGCACCGGTCGTGGTCACGGAAACAGCCGCGCCCGTGCCACCGCCGCCGACGAGGCTGACGGTGGGTGTGCCGACGATCACGCCCGGATTGGTGATGACCACGCTGGTGAGTTTCCCGAAGGTCGTGGGATTGGACGGATCCGTGCCAACGACGGCGTAGGCGGTGGCAGTGGAAGGCAGGCCATCATCGAGGATCTTGACGGCTGGGGCACCGATGTAGCCGCTGCCCTCGGAGTCGATCGTCAGGCTGGTGACGCCATCGCCGATGGGAGCCAGAAGGTTCGCGGAGATGGTGTTGTCGAAGCCGTTGGTGTCGATGTTGGCACCACCGGTGAAGCTGCCGAAAGCACCATTGAGGAAGACCCGGTTGATGCCGCTGCCGGAGGAGGTGAAGGCTGGGAGGATGGTGGCCGAAGCGGCAGCCGACTTGAGGGTGCCGCCGCTGAAGTTGATGTAGCTGTTGGAGGAGGCGGCGGCCACATCGGCGTCATA
>JAIYDT010000178.1 GCA_027487355.1 Verrucomicrobiaceae bacterium | reverse complement strand
TTTGGCGACGCGACGGGTGCAAGGCAAGGAGCATCTCTGCTCCAGTCCGTTTCGGGAGCTTCTAGCTCCCAGTCGGAAGAAGGAAGACTCGGAGCGAGACGCACCGAAGACGGACTGGAGCAGGATGCTCCAGCTACGGTTCGGTTGCCAGACGTAGAGGTTGGGCAGCTTTCCCCATGGGAAAGCCAGACCATTCTACCCCGCATTACATACATTGTAACAAGTAATTAACCAGAACCGCCATGGAGGGCTCTCAGGACCTGAGGAGGTCGAAAAGCTCGGATTCAGACCATCCGACGGGTTCACCTTGGCCGGACTCGTCGAAGGTGGCGTTGGAGAGCTCGCGCTTACTGGCCTGGAGCTGGACAACCTTTTCCTCGACCGTCCCGCGGGTCAGTAAGCGGTAAACCGTCACGGGTCGATTCTGGCCGATCCGGTGCGCCCGGTCCGTGGCCTGGGCCTCGGCGGCTGGATTCCACCACGGATCAAAATGCACCACAGTGTCGGCCGCCGTCAGGTTCAGGCCGTAGCCGCCGGCCTTCAGGCTGATCAGGAACACCGGCGGTCCGGTCGGTTTCTGGAACTCATCGACCAGTTGCTGGCGGTTCCGGGTCGAGCCATCAAGCAAGAAACTGTCGATCTGGCTCATGGAAAGCCTCTTCTGGATTTCCTGTAACTGTGTCTGGAACTGACTGAATACCAGCATTCGGTGATTGCCCAATTCCGCCTCATTCACACGCTCCAACAAACGTTCGAGCTTGGCGGAGCGTCGCTCGATTGCCAGGGCACTCAAACGATCGTTCTTCAGCAAGGCCAGGTCGCAGCAAACCTGCCGGAGCCTTAAGAGCGTGGTCAGCATCTGCATCCGGGCTGCGCCGCTGCCAGCACTTTTCCGGATCTCGTCGATCCGCTTTCCACCCTCGCCGAGGATGTCGCGGTAGATCTGCCGCTGGTCGGCCGAGAGTTCGCAGTAGTCGTCAATGATCAGCTTCGACGGCAAATCGCTGGCGACCTCCTCCTTGGTCCGCCGCAGGATGAACGGCGAGGTTTTTAGCCTCAGTCGCTCCAGCGTGGACTTCGGCCTCGGGATTTCCTGCAGCGGCGCCTCGTAACGATCCTTGAAATCCGCCAAGGTCCCGAGCCAGCCGGGCTGGATGAATCGGAAGATCGACCAGAGGTCCCGAACGCCATTCTCCACAGGAGTTCCGCTGAGGGCGATCCGGCGTTTGGAACGAAGCTTTGAGATCGCCTTGGCGTGGTCCGTGTCCGGATTCCGCATCAGGCTGGCCTCGTCCACGGCCACCAGGCGATACTCCCTTCCAAGGTGCCACGCAAGGTCACGCGCCAAAGTCCCAAAACTTGTAACAATTACATCCTGGTCCGTGATTCGGTTGCGCTCCGCTTCGCGCTGGGCTCCATGAAGAATCCGAATCGTCCGGCCCGGCGCGAACCGCTGGAACTCCGCCCGCCAGTTTCCTAGGAGCGATGTCGGGGTCACGATCAGGACAGAGCCCGAACCTTCGCCGTCTGATTCGGATTCGAACACACGCTCGATTGCAGCGATCGTTTGAAGGGTTTTTCCCAAGCCCATGTCGTCGGCCAGGAGCGCTCCACCGAAGCGCTCGATGCGATCCGAGAGCCAGGAGATTCCCTCGCGCTGGTAGGGTCGCAGTAGGTCGGCCGTTCCGGCCGCCAAGGTGGTTGAAAGGGGCTCCGTATGAATTTGGTAATCGCTTTTATTCTTTGACTTAAGCGATTTATTACGAAATTCTGATACAAGCTCTTCGATGGCCTTCGGGCCGACGAAGTGGCCGTCTTCTTGGCGGATTTCCAGCTCCGAGAGCAGCGGGTCGAGCAACTCGGTGGCCTCTTGGTCGAGCACCAGGGTTCGACCGCCGGGAGTGGTTTTGGAGGATCGTCCGGAGCGCAGCCACTGGAGAACTTCAGCTCGTGAAATCTCGATGCCAGCGTCCGTTTGAAACGAATAATCGAAGGCCAGCCAATCTTGTCCGGAGCCCAGAACCTCGAATCGGGGTCGAACCGCCTGGATGGATCCGGCGGTTCTCTGGAGGCGCGGGCTTTCCTCGATCGTCCAGCGGTTGCGGAGTTCCGGCAATTGGTGGGCGCAGAAACTGAGGATGGCGGATTCGCCCTGGAGACCATAAACCCCGGCATCCTTCAGGCTGAACCCGGCGGCGCTGAGGGTGAAGAGGGCTTCCATTTCCAAGACCGCATCGCGCACCTGCCAAGTGCCGTCGGCCCCGGGACATGGAAAATGAGCGTCATCGAAGTTGCCCGGAAGCAGCGGCGGCAGGTCGAGGTAGCGCACGCTGAAGCGGGCGGTGAGCTGCTGGAGGTTGCCATCGAGACTGAGTCCGAAGGTCGGGATTGCCGGGGTCAGTCGCAGCGTGCCGAGCCAGGAGTCGTCAGGAAGGGTGATCCAATCCTCCCAGACCGGGGCGCGGCGAAGCAGGAGCTTGAGCGGAACCTTGGCCGACTTTCCGGACAGCCAGTCCGCAAAGAACGGGGCCAGATCGGTCGATGGCGCTCCGGGGCCGAGCAGGGAGATTCCGGAGTCACTGAGGGTGGCGAATTGCTGACCGATTGAAATGATCGTTTCGTTCGCCTTCAGGAGGGCATAGTCCCCTTCCCTCACCGGCTGGCCAAGCGCGAGCATTCGGCCTTGGGATAGACTGATCGGCTCGGAGCCGGAAAGGATTCTCGGGTGGTCGCACAGGGTGGCGAGGAAACCCGAAAGCCGGGCGGGATCGAGGGAAAGCGGGATCGGTTTCGCCAAGGAGGTCACGCCTTGAAGGATCAACCAGTCGGCGAGTCGAACATCGGCGGGCTCCGGGCTGGCCGCAGGGTCGATCGCCACGGTGACGGTCAGTCGGCCCCGCGACAGGCTGTCGCGCCAGTTCGGGGGCAATTTCAGGGAGAAAGCTGGGACCGTGTTGGGACGGGCTGGAGTGCTTCGTGGGGACGGGGCCAGCTCCGAAGCCGAGCCTGGCGCGGAGACGGTTGACCGCTGGGTCACGAGCGAGAGACCAGTGGCGACGGCATGGGCGCAGATCGCGCCAGTGGCCTGATTTTCCGGGCAACCGCATTTCACCTCGAAATGCCCCTGAGCGGGCACTTTCACGCTGTGCCGGATCAGGCGACTGCCGGCCTTCACTGCGCCGGTCCAGCCCTCGGGTGAGGATTTCGCCTGGGAAACCTGGCCGGACTCAAAGAGCGATTTCCCGTCCTTGAAGGCTTTCCAGCCACTGGCGGCCTTGAGGTCGGATTCAGTCCAGTTGGGCATGCGTGGTCAGAGATTTCAGATTTTCAACCACGAATGAAGAGGATGGGCACAAATGGGAGAATGGGTTGGGGATAACAGGTCTTTTCTATTCAGCTTCGAATCTCAGATTTCGGATTTCGAATTTATCCCCTCCGCGGTTTCCTCGCAGTCATCATGCCCCGATCGGCGGCGGTATCCTGGTAAACGATATCCTCGAACCCGGCTTCCTGGAGATATTCGCGGTATTCAGAAGTGGCGTAGCATTTTCCTTGAGTCGAGTGCATCAATAGCGCGGAGTATTCCGCGACGGGTAGTGGCCCGGTCTTATCCTCGTCGACAAAGGCATCGTGGATGATGAGAAGGCCACTGCTCGGAAGGGCGGAATAGGAAATAGCGAGCAATTTCCGGACCTCGTCGATATCCCAATCGTGAAGGACATTGGAAAACAAGTGGACATCGCAATCGACTGGGAGCGGGTCGGTGAACATGTCACCCGCGACCACCCGGATTCTGTCCGAGTATCCCAGCTCGGCGATGCGGGCGCGTGCGATGGTTTCCACCGAGGGCTGATCAAACATCACGGCGGAGAGGTGTGGATGATTGGCGACGATCGAGCAGGCATAGATTCCGGAGCCGCCGCCGATGTCGAGGACCTTGGAGAAGCCGGTGAGGTCGAGTGCCTGGGCCATGGTTGGTCCAAGGAGGGTGCCGCGACAATCCATGGCAGCGGTGAATTGTCGGGCGAAGGTTTCATTCTCCATCGAACGGTGCCAGTCGGCGGCCTTGTCCTCATCGTAGCCGCCCCAATTGGCAGGCCTTCCGGTGCGGAGGACTTTCAGGAAGTCGAGGGTGACGGGACGGTCCTTGAGAGATGCATAATAAGGAATGAGCGACGAGGGAGAGTCGGCCACCAGAAAGTCGGCCGCGACGTCAGTGATGGAAAAGCGATCGACCTCGCGAGTGACGAAGCAATTGGCGGTGAAAAGGGTCATCATCACGTCTGCCGGGCGCGGGGCGAAGTCGAAGTGCGCGCAGATATCCTCCAGCGTGGCGGGATTTCCGGCCAGCCAGGTGAAGAAGTCGAGATGCACCAGGGCGGCGGTCACCAGATCCGCGGCGTAGAGCCCGTCGCGATAGCGGTAGGCGCGCGCAGGATCGGCGTGAGGCGGATGAGTGAGGTCGATTTCGGCCATGGGGAAACAAGGCGCAATCGGGCGATCCGGTGCAAGCATCTAACGGCGGGATCGGGGCTTGAGGTGGCTGATTTGCAGACAGGCTGCGGTTTTGATTGCCAGCGTCGGTTCGGACGGGGAAGGTGCGTCCTCGTCCGGTCCCCGGTGCGCCACATGAAAGTCGTTGCCATCGCAAACCAAAAAGGCGGAGTCGGAAAAACGACCACCGCCCTGAATCTCTCCGCCGCGCTTGCGTTGCGCGGGCAGCGTGTGCTGCTCGTGGACCTCGATCCACAGGCCAACTGCACCAGTGGTCTTGGCATCGAGGTTCCTGAAGGCGGAAGTCTTTACCCAGTATTGTTGGGCGAGCGGACGGTGTATGAACAGCTTCTTCCGACCGGCCGTGAAAATCTTTCCCTGGTGCCTTCCGAAATGGATCTGGCGGGTGTGGAAATCGAACTCGCCCGGGCCGAGGACCACCTGACCCGCCTGCGCCGCATCCTTCAGGGGCTGAAGCCGAACGATCTTTTCGAATACTGCATTCTCGATACCCCGCCGTCGCTTGGCGTGCTGATGACTTCCGCACTGGCGGCGGCCGATGAGATCCTGATTCCGCTCCAGTGCGAATGGTTCGGGCTCGAGGGCCTGGCGAAGATCGTCCATGTGATCGACCAGATCAAGGGCTCTGGCGCGAACGAGGACATCCGGCTGGAAGGCATCGTGATGACCATGTTCGACGGACGGACGCTCCTTTCCCGGCAGGTGGTCGATGAGGTCCAGGGCTATTTCCCGGAGCAGATCTACAAGTCGGTCATTCCCCGGACGATCCGCCTCGGCGAGGCTCCGAGCCATGGGAAAACGATTTTCGAGCACGACCCCCTCGGACCGGGAGCGGCCTCCTATGGGGCGCTGGCCGACGAGTTCCTGACACGTCGAGCCGCCTCGGCAACTTCCTGAGGCTCTGGCCGTGGAACATCGACGGTAGCGTGGAGGAACACGGATTCCCGCTTGACCTTGTCGAGACAGATGATGAATCTGCGCTCTCTTTCAGGGTGCTTTCCCGCTCCGTGATTTTTCGACAGGCTCTCCAGCCGCTCCGGGGCTAACCCGGAGCGTTGGGACGCTCCACACCTCTTTGATTTTCAAACTGATCCATGTTTAAAAAGTTTTTTGGCAGTTGGTTCTCCAACGACATAGGCATTGACCTCGGCACCGCGAACACCCTCATCAACGTCAAGGACCACGGAATCGTACTGCGTGAGCCGTCCGTCGTGGCAGTGAAGGCCGGCACCAACGAGGTGCTCGCCGTTGGAGATGATGCAAAACGAATGCTCGGCCGCACGCCCGGGAATATCGTCGCGATACGTCCCCTCAAGGACGGGGTGATCGCGGATTTCGAAGTCACCGAAGCCATGCTCCGGCATTTCATCCGCAAGGTCAATCCGCGCCGTGGATCGAATCCTCGGGTGCTCATTGCGATCCCGTCCGGGATCACCGAGGTCGAGCGACGCGCCGTTCGCGAGTCCGCCGAGCAGGCCGGGGCTCGCGAGGTTTATCTGATCGAAGAGCCAATGGCCGCCGCAATCGGGGTCGGGCTTCCGGTCCAGGACGCCTCCGGCAACATGATCGTTGATATTGGCGGTGGCACCACCGAGGTCGCCCTGATTTCGCTTTCCGGCATTGTGTATGCCCGCAGCGTCCGCACGGCGGGTGACGAGCTCGATGAGGCGATCACCCAATACATGAAGCGCGCCTACAATCTGATGATTGGTGAGCGCACGGCGGAAGATATCAAGATCCGCCTGGGCTCCGCAGCGCCTCTTCCGAAGGAAATGACCATTGAAGTCAAGGGTCGTGACCTCGTCGCCGGACTTCCGAAAACCATCACCATCACCTCGCAGGAGATCCGCGAGGCCATGTCGGATCCTCTCAACACGATCGTTGATGCCGTCCGCACCACGCTTGAACGCTGCCCGCCGGAACTCGCCGCCGACCTGGTGGACCGGGGCATTGTGCTGGCGGGTGGGGGCGCTCTTCTCAAGGGGCTGGACCGTCTTCTCCGCGAGGAGACCGGTCTGCCCGTCCACATCGCCGAGGACCCCCTCAGCGCTGTCGCGGAAGGCACGGGCAAGGCCCTTCAGGAAATCTCCTTCCTGGAGCGGGTGACCAGCAACAATCGTTAACCCTCCTTCCCTCGGCAGGCTGCCCCAGCCATGAAGCCGCTGAACCTGATCGCCCTGTTGTTGTTTCTCGGTGGTGCCGTGTGGGCACTCACCCGGCTGGACCCTGCTGTCAGGGATATCCAGGCAACGTACTATTCGGCGATTTCCCCTTTCCTGAAATCCGGTTCCGCCCTTGAGACCAGGGCGCGTGCCTATCTCAACGAGGTGCATCATTCGAAAGAACTCGAGGTTCAACTTCAGGAGGTTGAAGGTCGGATGGGCCGGCTCGAATTGATCGAGGAACGGTTTCGCAATCTGGAGCGCGAGAACTCCCAGCTCCGTCACGCGCTGAAGTTCGAGGAAGCTACCAGTTTCGATGTCGTCGCCGCGCGCATCACCCGTCGTCAACCGACGACCTGGTGGCAGACGGTCGAGATTGATCGCGGTGGGCTGGCCAAGATCGGTCCTCAACTGCCGGTGTTGTCGAATGAAGGGCTCGTCGGCAAGGTCGATCTGGTCCGGGATGATCGCTCGAGCGTGATCCTGCTCACGGATGAGAAATGCCAGGTTTCCGCCAAGGTCGAAGGCTCTCCCGAAGTGGGGATCCTCAGCGGCCAGCGAGGCAAGTTCGAGGGAACTCCGATGCTTCGTCTGCGCTTTTTGTCAAAGGACGCCGTTCTCCGCCAGGGGCAGCGCGTGTTCACCACCGGTCGGGGAGGCTTGTTCCCGCCCAACATCCTTTTGGGTACCATTGAGTCCGTCGATAAGGGCTCCCTGGATTCCGAAGCTTCTGTCCGTCCGGCCGTGAACTTCGCTGATTTGGGGACCGTCTTCGTCGTGCTGACCGCAGACGACTGAACACCCGTGATCCGTTACACCCTCATCACCCTGTTTCTCGTTCTCGCTGCCTTTGTCCTGCAGCAGTTCCTGCCTGCGTTCACGGGCCTGCACAACGCGCGCATCCTCCTGGTGCAATTGGTGTTCCTCTGCGCGGCGGTGACGGTGGGCACGCCGACCATGCTGCTGCTGGCCTATGTCTGCGGCTTCCTCTGGGATGCGCAGTGCGGGCTTGGTCCGGCTGGGGGGGATCCGGAAATCTACTCGCAGCCGGTGGAGTCACTCCGCTTTGGCTACTCCGTCCTGCTCTTCGGAGGCATGGGCTACCTGATGCAGGGCATCCAGCCCTTGTTCCGCGAGGGGAAATGGCAGTTCTCCGCCTTGCTGACCGGCATCGCAGTTTTCCTCTATCTCTCCGCCGAGTATGCGCTCATCACCTTCGTGCGTGGGGAGTTCATCCTGACCCGTGCCACCGTTTTGCAGGTGCTGATCACCTCCCTTTTGACGATGCTTTTCTCGCCCCTTGTCTTCTGGCTGCTCTTCACCATTTCAAACCTTTGCCAGCACACGATCCGGTTTGATGGAATCAAGCGCAAGAAGCGGTATCACTGACCCACCATGGAACCCCGTTATCGATTTCGTCTCTACCTCCTGACCGTCGGCGTCCTCGTCGGTTTCGGGGCTCTTTTGACGCGTCTTCACGATTTCCAGATCGAGCGCCGGGAAGAGTTCCTCCAATTGGTGCCCGGAGATCGAAGGGTGACCATCCGCGAGCCCGGGGTGCGTGGTGAGATCACCGACCGCAGTGGCATCACCCTGGCCAAGAACGTCCGCGACTACGAGGTCACCTTCAACCTTCAGGAAATCTACGAAGCCTATCGCAGGCAGCACACGGAGACCCCGAAGCTGGAGCGCATCGTCAAAGAGGGCGGCATGGAGCGCGCCCGGAGCGAGCGCGACATCGTCGCCATCGTCAATGAAACGGTCATTCCCCGTCTCCAGGATCTCGGGCTGGCCCGGAACTACAGCGCCGGGGCCCTGCGCGCCCACTATCTCACCCACATGGGGCTTGTGCCGTTCACATATCGCACCGATCTCACCTACGAGGAGTTCGCAAGATTCGCCGAGCACAACCTCGAGCTGCCCGGAGTCTATCTGAGCATCCACTCTCAGCGCCAGTATCCCTATGGGGCGCTCGCCTCCCACGTCCTCGGCTATCTCACGAAATGGGATCCAAAAGACATTCCGGAAAGGGCGGACCGGAAGTTCGACCACTACATCGGCGAATCACATGGCAATGCCGGCATCGAATCATCCATGGACAACATCCTGTGTGGTCCCGAGGGCAGCCGGGAAATGCTCAAGGATGAAAAGGGCAACATCCGTGGAGTGGTGGGCTCCATCCGCCCGGGTATCGGGGCGAAGATCGAGCTGACCATCGATGCCCGCATCCAGTACCTCGCCGAGGAAACCCTGCGCCACGCCGGGCGGGCGGCGGCCGTGATCATGGATGTAGAAACCGGTGAGATTCTCGCCATGGCCTCCGTGCCCGACTTCGATCCCAACGACTATACCCCCTCGATCACAAAGGCCCAGTTGGCTGCCTACCGAGGCAACAAGGCGGAGCCCATGCTGAACCGCTGCATTTCAAACTTCGTCCCGGGCTCCACCTTCAAGCTCGGCACCGCCATCAGTGGTGCCATCAAGGGACAGGCCACCCGGGTCTTCACCTGCAACGGCTACGTCCAGTATGGCAATGCCAAGGTCGGCTGCTGGATCTGGAACAAGAGCAAGGGTTCCCACGGCTCTGAACCCCTGCCGATGGCGATCAGGAATTCCTGCAACCCCTATTTCAACCTTCTCGCCAACTCGATTGGGGCAAAGGGCATGACCGATGGCTTCACCATGCTCGGCTTCGGCAAGCCCACCGGCATCCCGCTTCCCAAAGAGGCAAGCGGCGTGTTTTTCGGCAGCCGCAACTGGCGGGCCGCCAATCCAGGAGCCTCGATCAGCCAGCACGACATCGCGATGTTTTCCATCGGACAAAGCGTGCTCGCCACCCCTCTCCAGCTTTGTTCGATGGTCTGCTCCATTGCCAACGGCGGGAAATACTACCAGCCCAGACTGGTCAAAAAGGCCGTCGCGATGGACGGCACCGTGCTCATCAAGGATGAGAGCAAGGTCACGGTCGATCTTCTGAAGGAAGGTGTGAAGGAATCCGACCTCACCATCATCCGGAAAGGCATGTGGATGGCCGTCAATGAGGGAGGCACCGCCAGTGCGGTGAAGCTTCCGGACATCCAGATCGCTGCCAAGACCGGCACCGCACAGGTCGATCCTGCCAAGAACACGCACCACTGCTGGACCGTTGCCTTCGCCCCCTTCGACAAGCCGAAGTATGCCGTCGCGGTCATGGTCCAGGATGGCGACTCCGGCGGTCACGTCGCCGGTCCCCTCGTCCAGCACATCTTCCGCGGACTCATCGATCGCGACAACGGCACCAAGCTCGCTCTTCAAGCCCAGAAGGCCTACGGCGGCCACATGGACAAGATCAAGGAGATCTCCGCCCTCGAAAATCTTCCTCCTGCAGATCCCAACGATACCGCTGGCGACGACACCAGTGACGACAACAGCGGTGAAACGCCGCCTGCCGTGCCGGAAACTGAACGCCCCATCCCCGACCCCTCTCCCACCATTGCACCCGAAGTTGACGCGGAAGGAACGATTCCCAGAGCAATCCCCATCCGCGAACGCTGACCAAACCCACCCAACCCATCCATCTTTTCCATTACCATTCACATGATCCAACGTATCAAACGCATGCTCGGCATCGGCAGGCCCGACCCGTCGCAAGGAAACAGCATCATCATCAACGTCGAGAAACTTGAACGCCGCGTCGCCCTGTTAGAGGACGGGGTCCTCGAGGAATACACAGTCGAACGCGAGGGCGATCAGAACATCGTCGGAGGCATCTTCAAGGGCCGCGTCAAGAACATCGAACCCGGCCTCAAGGCCATGTTCGTGGACATCGGGCTCGAGAAGAACGCCTTCCTCCACTTCTGGGACGCCATCCCCGCCGCCCTCGATGCAGGACTCGAGGAAATCGAGCGCGTCGGCAGCCCCAAGAAGCAGCAGCAGAAGAAGATCTCCTCCAAGGACATCCCGGACATCTACCCGATCGGATCGGAAATCATGATCCAGGTCTCCAAGGGCCCGATCGGCACCAAGGGCCCGCGCGTCACGACGAACATCTCGCTCGCCGGCCGCTACCTGGTGCTGATGCCCTACACCGAACAGTTCGGCATTTCCCGGAAGATCGAGGACCCCAAGGAGCGCCAGCGCCTCCGCAAGATCGTTCAGAAGCTTTCGGTCCCCGAGGGCATGGGCATCATCATGCGCACCGTTGCCCAAGGCACGCGCGCCCGCCACTTCGTGCGCGACCTCGCCATGCTTTTGGAACAGTGGGCCGATGTCGAGGCCCGTCGCGACGCCCATCCGGCTCCGGTCTGCACGTTCCGCGAACCCGGCCTGATCGAGAGCACCGCCCGCGATTTCCTGACCGACGAGATTGACCAGGTCCTTTGCGACGACGCCGAGACCACCGAGCGCATCCGTGAGATCGCTGGAAAGATTTCCCGCCGGGCCAAGCGCCGCGTTTTCCACCTCCCCTCCGCGCCGACTCCGATCTTTGAAAAGGTCGGCATCCAGAAGCAGATCGACGAGGCCTTTTCCCGCCAGGTCTGGCTGCCCTGCGGCGGCTACATTGTGATCGACGAAACCGAGGCTCTGATCTCCATCGACGTCAACACCGGCCGCAACCGCGGCTCGAAGGACGTGGACAAGATGATCTTCGAAACCAACGTCGAAGCTGCCGTCGAGGTGGCCCGCCAGTTGCGTCTGCGCAACATCGGTGGCCTCGTGGTGGTGGACTTCATCGACATGCGCCACCGAAAGGACCAGCAGGCGGTTTACAAGGCGATGAAGGACCGCCTCAAGAAGGACAAGGCCAAGACCCAGGTGCTTCAGATCTCGCCGATCGGCCTGATGGAAATGACCCGCCAGCGTCTCAACGAGTCGCTGCGCGAGACCATGTATGAGCCCTGTCCCTACTGCCAGGGCCGCAGCCGCGTGAAGACCACCATGTCGATGTCCGTCGAGATCCAGCGCAAGCTCAACTCGATCATCCAAAAGCATCGCGACTCCCTCGGCGACATCATCGTGGTGGTGAACGCCGACGTGCTGAACCGCTTCAAGACCGAGGATAGCGCCATTTTGGTTGATATCGAACGCCAGCACTCCGGTCGCCTTATCTTCCGGTCAGATCCTAACCTCCACCGCGAGCGCTTTGCGATCATCGACGCCACGACGGATCGGGCTCTCGAGCAAAACTGAACTCAGCCAACCATCATTCGTTCAAGGCGCCCGTGGGTCACTCCATGGGCGCTTCTTCGTTTCAGCCTGTCTTCAAGGCGTCCCCTGTTTGGCCTTCTTGCCGGATCTACCTCCGGGCTCGTCGCCATCGCTGTCGGATTTTCCCCCGCCCCAGAGCGGCGCGACATTGGACTGGTTCCATTGGTTCCATTGCTCTTGAAGCTCCCGCACTTTCTCTGGCTCGGAAGCGGCGAGGTCCTTCGTCTCGCCAATGTCGTCGCTGAGCTTGTAGAGCTTTGCCTCCGTGACCGCTTGCCCCGAAGCCCCGGTCAAGGTGTCAGCATTCGAATCATAGCGGACGAGTTTGTAGTCGCCGGAACGAATCGCCATCTGTTGACCAAAGCGCCAGCAGAGCGCGTCATGGGGCGGCGAGCTGTTAGAGCCATCGAGGTGAGGCAGTAGATTTACCCCGTCGAGTTTCCACTCAGGCTTCACCTCCACACCCGCCGCCGCAAGGGCCGTGGCGGTGGCATCGAGCTGGATCACGGGCTGCTCGAATACCCCGGGCTTCACCTGACCTTTCCATGAGACGAGAAAAGGCACGCGGATGCCGCCTTCGAGGGTGGTTCGCTTGGATCCTCTCAAGGGCAGGTTCGATGATCCATTGACAGTGACTCCCGGCATGGTTGGACCACCATTGTCGCTGATGAACACGATCAGGGTCCGTTCATCGAGGCCCGCATCCGATAGCTTTTGGCGCACCTTTCCGATGGCCTCGTCCATGGCGAGCATCATGGCCGCATAGGTCTTGCGCTCCTTGTTGGGAATGGAGGAAAACTTGGCGAGCCGGTCATCGGTCGCATGCATTGGGGTGTGAACGGCATTGAAGGCCAGGTAGAGGAACCATGGCTGCTCCTTGTGACGCTCGATGAAATCCACCGCCTCACGGGCAAAGGCATCGGTGGTGTAGTCGAGTTCCTTCACCGGAGTCACTCCACGCAGGATGTCTGCGGACTGGAAGTAGCTGTGGGCTCCTCCGAGAAAGCCAAAGAACTCATCAAAGCCACGCTTCTGGGGCTGCATGGAATCCTTGGAGCCGAGGTGCCATTTCCCGACGAGACCAGTGGCATAGCCGGTAGCCTTGAGTCGATCGGCGATCGTGGTTTCGGAAACCGGAAGCCCTTGCACTTTTCCGCTTGGATTGAACTCATGTCCGAATCGGTTCTGGTATCGCCCGGTCAGCAGTCCCGCCCGCGTGGGCGAGCAATAGGGCCCGGTCACATAGCCGTTGGTGAAGCGCACACCGGAACCCGCAAGCTTGTCCAGGTTCGGGGTCGGGATGTCCTTGCACTGGTGGAAGCCGACGTCGCCGTAGCCCATGTCGTCCCCCACGATGAAGAGGATGTTGGGTTTGACGGGCGCTGCATGAAGGACGGCCAACGGCCCAAGCAGGAGAAGGAGGATGGGTTTCATGAAATCACAGAGAACGGGGTCCCATCCTTACGCCACGATGGATCTCCGTCTGCCAAGGATTCTCATGGCAAGACCGAGCTGACATGGCCCGTAAGCCGCGAATGAAACGAATCCTGCTGCTGTTGCTCTTGGTCCGGACCGCCCACGCCGAACTTCCCGTGGCTGGGTTGTTGGTGGATCTCGATGCGGGCAAGGGCGTGGAAGTCGAGGACGGTGGGCGGGTTTTCAGATGGGTCAGCGAGGTTCCAGGGAAGCGCTTTGAGTTCGTCAAGCGAGACGAGGGTCGCAAGGAGCCGGGAAGCGGTCGGCCGACCCTCCGGAAGGATCTTGAGTCACTCGGAGGAAAGCCCGCGCTCGAGTTTCTCCAGCAGGAACTGGTCTGCCCGGATGAGGACGCCTTCGATTCATTGACCACCGGAAAAGGCCACACTTGGGCGACGGTTGTCGCCGTTCGTTCCCAACGCGTCGGGGTGAAGGACGTGAACTCGTTCTTCGGGAATCTCAGGAATGGAGAGAGATATGAAGGCTTCTGGGGCTGCGTCACTGATGACAACCGGCCTTGGTATGGAGTTCGAAACGGACTGACCTTCGGACGTTTCGACATCAACAATCCCCAGTTGCTGGCGCCAGCTCTGGAGACAGCGACCTTTCACCTCCTCATCGGCCGGATGCAGGCCGGAACGGGAAACGTGAAGCTCGAACTGTACGTCAACACGGCCACTCCGGCGGCGGTCTCCAACATCACCGTGCGTCCGGATGCGAATCCCTCGCGGCTCGCGATCGGTCAGGAACGGGATGCGGTCAATCATCCCGGATACGAGTCCTTCGATGGGGACCTTGCCCGATTCCTGATCTGGGAAAGGCCGCTCGACGATTCCGAGATCGCAACCGTGGTCGATTCTCTCAAGAAGCTCTACTCGCTGAAATGAGCGAGTGATTTCTAACAGATCACCATCAGTCGGGTCGGATCTCCTGGCAGTGTGTCCGGAGCACGATGGATGCAGGGAGGCACGGGGCTCCCCGGCCAATCGACGGCGATGCGCCACAGATTT
>JAIYDT010000472.1 GCA_027487355.1 Verrucomicrobiaceae bacterium | reverse complement strand
GAGCAGATCGAGAATCCTGCAGGTCCACTGCAAACCGTCCACGTCACAATCCCCAAAGGTTCCTCCGGCAAACGCTTCGTCAGGCTCCGCGTTTCGCCTCTCCCTGAGGCTCCTTGATGGTCTGGCTCGTGGCATTTGGTCCGTTCGTTCCCCGGTTCGGACCACCGACCACGAACCCTACAACCCGAACCTCAAAGACTGTCGTCGTCCGTCCCGTCGCCAAACTGCAATCGCTTTCTTGGAGCGCGACCACACCTCACGTCTTCCGCATCCTCCTCTGCGTTCCTCAGCCATGCGAGCTTGCGCCGGGCTGTTTGAGTCACCGGTCCGATCAATGCGTCAATGATCGTCGGATTTCCCTCCCGGTCCCGCATTATGTTGCGGTGATGCAAATCGCTGATCAGCCAGCCTTGAGAGTTCAACCAGAACACGGCCACCTGCCGCTCCAGATTGGTAAACAGCGGAACAATTCCGCCCAGCGCCTTCGTAGCGATCTCGCGGTCCTTCTGATAGCTCTTGTAGGGAAATGCCAGTGGCTGCTTCGCAATCAGGAAGTCGGCATTTGAAGACAGGCCGACAATTTCGGTGGGATGCCCGCCCGCCTCATTCAGGACCGAAAGCTTTTCCAAAGTATCGAACAAGCGAGCTGGAAGAAGCTTGATTTCAAAACGATCACTTTCCGGTTCTTCCAAAACGATCTTCTTCCCAAGTGAACCGCCTTCTCCAAGAAAAAAGAATTTGTAAACGACGTTCCAATCATCGTCCCGGTAGGGGTTCGCCTCAGCCCCACTCGGAAGAGCCACTAGGAATTCCGAGCTTAGCATTCCATCCTCATCGTGATGAATGCCGAACCGCTCCAGAGGAATTAGCGGGACGCCCTTCTGTTTGGATTTTCGGGCAAAAATGGCATTCCAAACATCAACCGGAAACGATTCCCGGGATGGAGTGAGCTGAGCTGCTTCCAGGATTCCGCGCGTTCGCTCTCGGTTAAGGGCAGTGCAAGCTGCTCGCTGGTCGGCGGTGGGACTGAAAAAGTCGATGGCCGTTGGCCGTCGCGTCCGAAAGTCGATGTGGAGTTGGGTTGGGGAATTTCCATCCAAAATGGTTTTTGCGAAGTGATCAGGAGAAATTCGAGCGTCGCTTTGGAGGCGAAACCACTCCAGATCTTGTAATCCAGTCCCCCTCAGAGGGCAAGAGCGCACTTCGCGATCGAACCAGAGCTTAGGCTGTGAAGGGATTCCGCGTGCGCGGGCAATGTGACGAGTCCGAGACGTAGGATTCTCTCCCCAAATGTGGCTGTTGACGATCATGATGGTTGGTCACCCCTCAAAAAGGGCGGGAAACAGTGAAATCAGTTTGACCTTGGTCAGCAAAGCCACTGCACCTCTGGCAGGAGCAATCAGGTTCCGGTTCACGATTGTCGGGAACAAATCCAAAGAATCGTCTCCCGAGGTCAAACTGGAACCGATCATGAGGCATCTCGGATGTTCCAGTCAGCCACCCTTGCGCATATCCCGCACCGATCGCTGCAACCGCAGTGGTCATGTAGCCGACGGTGAGTTCCTTCGGTCGCTCGCCAATCCAATATTGAGCGCCATCGTCTCCACGTTCAATTGCGGCAGCTGCCGCACGGTTGGCTTGAGCCCGTTCTTCATCGGTTGCCAGTTCCGCGCGAATGGCAGCAGCACTGACGCGATTCCGACACCACGGGCACGGAAGACCTGGCAGATACCGGGCAATTTCTCCGACTTGATCCGTGAGTCTTCCGTCTTTGGCCCCCATCTGCACTGCCATATCGATGACTGGAATGATGTAGTGCGTGGACAAATCGCCCAACGCGGCTCGGGCGTAAACCGAATCCGTGCAGCCAAGGATCAAGTCACACCTCACCAACGCGTCGACGGTAGCGGGGTCGAGGATGTCCCCCTTGATGCAAGTCACTTTTGCATCGGGATTGACCTCGTGAATCAGTCGTTCCAGCAGCTCCACTTTGGAAAGACCGATTACTTCAAGATCACTGGCGCGGCTGGCGTGATTTCGTTCGTGATTGGAATCCTTGAAGAGACCGGGATCTACCAGAATGAATTCGCTAATTCCGGCCCGTGACAAGATGTGCCCTGCCGGAGATCCCAAGCCGCTGCAACCGATGATTGCCACCGTCGAGTTTTTTAGCCGAACGGATCCATC
This sequence comes from Verrucomicrobiaceae bacterium, assembly GCA_027487355.1. Taxonomy (GTDB): domain Bacteria; phylum Verrucomicrobiota; class Verrucomicrobiia; order Verrucomicrobiales; family Akkermansiaceae; genus Luteolibacter. The sequence continues at coordinate 2,999 of JAIYDT010000472.1, read as the reverse complement.
ATCGCCAAATAGTTCAATTGCACGCTCAGTCGATGACCCATTGCTCACGCGCGGTGCTGGCTTTCGGAAATCGTATTCCCGACGGATCAGGTCTTTCCCCAGGGTCACCCATTTTGTGACCGGCAGCCATTGACCCTGGTGAAAGCATCGACCCGAAAAGCGCCGGCGACCTTCCTCATCTCGCGATGAAATCAAGCTGATATAGGGCCGCCCGCCGCTGAATTTCTCGAATTCCTCGGCGAAGTAACGATCCATGTCATCGTCAGAGAGGCTTGGGCCTGGGGCACATCCTTCCGGGTGGGAGTGGATGAACCCCAGTCCAAACGCACACTGGTCGAAGGAGCGCAACCCGCGGCCAATGTATCTTGGAGTGAATTCCATGACGTGACTCTTCTCGTCAAAATCCCCTCGGTCGGGCGGCAGCAAGTCAACCAAGGTCACAAGAACTCCCCATGGCGTCACCCGGTAGCCGAAACGGAAAAACGTGCCCCACTCGGCATCCGGATAGCGCTTGTAAAGCATCCGATCGAGCAGGGCACGCTGCTCCGCCGCGCACCGGAAGATGCATTCACCACGTTCAGGAATCATTTGAATTCGAGGTTTCATGCTGCGGCTGCTTGGATCCATGAGAGGACTTCGGAGTAATAGCTGTGAATGCCATTACGGCTTGGATTCCACGGAGCCGCACCGCCACCGTTGTGTGGGTGGTAACTGACGAGTTCCCAAGTCCGGCCGTTCGCTTGGATGGTGCCTTGCTTGGGTGCGCCGACCACCTTCCCCAGGAGCGGGGATTCTTGTGGAAGATAGGCTCCATCCAACATGACGCCGGGATAGCCGCCTGGAATCACCACCAACACATCGGTGGATTGCAGGTGGGGATAACCCGTGCGAGTCGGAACCCCTCGATAGATCACGGCATTGACCGGAGTAGTGATGAATTCGACTTCAGCGCCATTGGATTTCAGGACGGCAATTTCCCGGTCAGTCCGCTCCTTCTCGAATCCGCCGACCACATTGCATCGTAGGACGGTGAATTCCTCACAGCCATGGATCTTGATCGTTTCATCCGGCCGCACAACGACCTCTTTGCCACCCTGAAGGCGTTTCACTTCGCTCGGCTGATCCGTAACAAGCCGCGCGATCTCAATCCCCGTCATTTCTGACTTCACACCGTCAGCTTCACTGAAAGTCTGCTTGTTGACCGTGATCGATAGACCTGCATGTCCACGGCGCGAATAGAACACGGGGCCATCCGCGAAGAGAAGCTCGTCATCAAGTCCTACCTGTTTGTCGTTGGCGGATTCAAGATCACGGAACAGCCTTGTTGCCACCGACAGGCCGAAGAGTTCACGCAGGTGTCTCCCGGTTTGCTTCTGCCGAAGTGTGGTCTCCGGGCGGTCGTCAATGAACCAAACCAACTTCGCCGGTGCAGCGCAGCCTCCGCGGGCTACGTAGTCGCAACGCGGAACCGTGAAGAAGCAGTTTCCGTCGGCCAAATCGATCTGATCACCATCCTCAAAAGCGGCATCGTGGTTTGAGCCATGATCGCGCACAAGAATGTGATCCGGAGGGGCACCAGCCTGGGTTTTCAGGACCATGGCTTGGATTTTCCGGCTCGGAGCAATCGTCAGTGTGTCATTGACGAGGGAATTCCATTTGGAGGGTGAGTTACGCTCGCACGCTTTGGTGGAGCCCGACATGTCGATGGCCTGTTCGGCCACGGCGTTTGTTTTGGACATGCGTTTAGAGTAGTAAACGGCTAGGCGTTTGCAAGAAAAATCTGTTTGCACTAATAAACGAGCAGTGGCTTCCTTTGCTCGAAACCCACCAAAATCATGCAAACCAAGAAATCTCTCGATAAGATCGCCACTATGATTATGGCGAAACGCAGGGAGACTGGACTCGGCGTACGTGCAGCAGCGACCGCCGCAGGGATTAATCCAGCGACAATGTCGAGACTCGAACGACGAGCCACTCCAAATCTACCCGACAGTTCGACACTCAAGAAACTTGCCCAATGGATGTCCGTTTCACTGGAGGAACTTTTGGGTGTCGACGAGCCATCACTAGGTAACGCCCCAACCCCTTCTACACCTGAGATCGTTGAAGTTCATCTAAGAGCGGACCATAAACTGGACCCTGAAAAAGCAGCAACTCTAGCCAAAATGTTCAAATACTTGTATCAGAATGCCATAAACGAAACTTCGGAATAAAAATGCCAATAAATCCAGGTTACACAAAATTTCTTGAGCGTCATGCAGACCAACTTCGCCAGAAATGCGAAGTTGGTCCTTTTGAGCGCCTGGATCCTTTCCGGTTAGCTTCCGAAATGAAGATGGACGTGAGGTTCGTGGGAAAAGAATCCGGATTGCCTGTAGATCTTCTCGAATCCGTCCTTGGGGCATGCGGAGGAAGCTGGGATGCGGGGACTATCAAACTGCCGGACGGCAGAATTCATGTATACATGAACCCAAATCGTGACCCACTCAGGCAACGGGCAACACTGATGGAAGAAGTCTCACATATCCACCTTGGCCACTCACCCACCGAATTATTCAGATGCGGGGAAGTTGTTTTTCGAACCTGTAATAAAAGCAACGAAGACCAAGCTTACTGGGTTGGCGCAGCAGCACTTCTACCCCTGAGAATACTTAAGGGAGCACGCACTCGGAGGATGACGATGGTGGAATTGGCTACCTTGCATGAGGTCAGTATCGATCTCGTCAAATTCCGCTGTCAGATCAATGGCATAGACCTCGGTGGTCCGGTTCCAGTTCGTTAGGCTAAAATCCAGTCTGAAGGGGGCAGTACCGAAAATCCATTGTTCGTCCTCACGGTCGCTCTCGGCTCAGTCGTCGGTGGGAACCCCGCAGGCGTGGGGACCAGAGAGGCCCTTGAGTTTCACCTTTCAAAACGCGGGGAAAGCCCTTGATTTGGGGTGGTTCCGCAAACCTCACCCATGACCGCCACCCTGAAGCCCGGCCTTTTCCTTGTCAGTG
>JAIYDT010000275.1 GCA_027487355.1 Verrucomicrobiaceae bacterium | reverse complement strand
GACTCGCCCCGCAAGGAGTTTGAGCGCGGCCCGGTCGAGTCCCCGCGACTCTATGTTGGAAACCTTTCCTACGATGTCAGCGAAAGCGACCTCTCCGACCTGTTCAAGGGCATCGGTGGCGTCCGCAACGTCGAGATCGTTTACAACCGCAACACCCACCGCTCCAAGGGCTACGCCTTCGTGGAAATGCTCCACTTTGATGATGCCAAGCGCGCCGTCGAGGTCTTCCACGACCAACCCTTCATGGGCCGCAAGATGAACGTCTCCGGCGCCAAATCGAAGGGCCAGGATGAGCGTGAGGATCAGGAGGATCGCGAAGAGCGCCAGCCGAAGCCGGTCGTGGTGGCTCCTCTGCCCCCCGTCGTTGCCGCAGCTCCAGTCGCCGCCGTCGCCGCGGTTGCCGAAGTCACTCCGGAAGTGGTCGAGGAAGTCGCTGTCGCCGTGGAAACCCCAGCTGAAGAAGCCGTCGCAGCCGTCGAGGAAGCTCCGGCTCCAGAGGTTGTTGCAGCAGTCGAAGAAGCTCCCGCCGCCGAAATGTCGGCCGAGACCCCTACCGAAGTCGCCTGATTTCAAACATCAAACTCCCAGCCCCCGCCCGGTCAGCCCGCGCGGGGGCTTTTTTTACCTTCGGTGAGTTTCAAGTGTTCAGTTTCAAGTGTTCAGCGCAGAGCTCTCCTTCTTGAAACTGAAAACTGAAAACTGAAAACATCTTTGAGTTTCGTGCTTTCCACAATCTACCTCTGCGGCCCCACCGCTTCCGGAAAGACCGCCCTCGCGCTGAAGCTGGCGGAGAAGCACGACGGCGAGATCGTCAATGCCGACGCCTTCCAGCTCTATCGCGGGCTGGAAATCCTCACCGCCGCGCCCGGCGAGGATGAGCGGAAAGGCATTCCCCATCACCTTTTCAGCATCCTCGATCCCTCGGTTGCCAATGACGCCATGGCCTACACCCGCCTCGCAGAGCCCGTCATCGCAGACATCATTTCCCGTGGCCGCACGCCCATCGTCACCGGAGGCTCCGGACTCTATCTGAAATTCCTCACGCACGGAGCCTCGCCCCTGCCTACCGGGGATCCCGCCATGCGTGAGGAGATGGACGCGCTTTCCCTCGATGAGCTTTACCGCCAGTTGCAGGAGTTGGATCCGGTCGAGGCCTCCCGCATTGAGAAGCAAAACCGCCGGTTCGTCGGCCGCGCCCTGGAGATCTGCAAGCTCACCGGTCAGAAGGCCTCTGAACTGCGCGACAGTTGGGAGAAGGCCACCGCCGAGCGTGTCGCCTCCCTGCGCGGCTACGTGATTCATCGTACCAGGCCGGACCTCCACGCCCGCATCGAGCGCCGCACCCGCAAGATGTTGAAGGACGGAGCCATCGAGGAGGTCGCTGCCTTGGGGCCGCTTTCCATCACCTGCGAAAAGGCCATCGGGCTGCCCCAGATCCAGTCGCTGCTGCGTGGCGAGATCGACCGAGCCACCTGCGAGGAGCAGATCATCATCGCCACCCGCCAATACGCTAAGCGCCAGGAAACCTGGTTCCGCCGCGAGACCTGGCTGACGCCGGTCTGATTTCGTCAGGGATAAGGCGGGCTGCCCATGGTGATTTCCAAGTAGCTCACCACACCATTTCTCGCATAGATCACCAGGTAAGGAGACCGCAATACATTGCCAAAATTGAGAGGGCTGGGATGAGTGCGATCCCAATCGATGTAAATCGGGCGTGACAGCTTCAGCCTCGGTTGATCATCCAGAATGATCCCCGGCGGCATCGGACTTGCGGGCAGTAGCTTGGCAAGTTCCGCCACTTTCACCGCCTCCGAATCCGTCTTCCCCACGAAGGAATTGAGATCGATTCCATAGCCGCAGCCGGAGATGACATCCGCGTCGCATCGGAGCGAGTAGAGGGAATGGACATGCTCGAAATAGTCCACGATCGCGCCATTGAACATCGTGTAGTGGAACGATCCGCCAATCGCATAGAGCAGATCCTCCGCGTCCTTCCTGCGCATCCCCCGCAAGGCATCGGGGCTCAATGTCACATATCGGAAAAACTCTCCCATGGTCAGCAGGCCATCGGCATTCGAGTCCAGCCAGCTCAGGGTATCCTTCGCCTGCTGGGGAGTCAGCCACGGCTGGAAGGCAAGCTGGATCTCCCGGACATTCAGCTTCCGATCTGCATTCCAATCCGCAGATCTGAAACGCTGCACTTGATCTCCCAGCAGATTGACCCTGCGGCCCAGCCGATAGGATTGCCATTCCTCCAGACTGATCGACTCGTCGCCATTGCTGTCCGCACGCGTGAACTCCAGCCAGGTCGCCGTTTTCAACAGCCAGGGAATGCTCGCCATGTCACGACGGAAGCGGGCCAGTTCGAGGACCCCGATTCCTCCATTGCGATTGGAATCCGCAACCCGGAACTCCACGCGCGCAATGGATTCCCAGACATTGGCCGCCATGGCGGCAGGCGGGGAGAGGACCGCCATCACGGCAAGGAACCCGGGAATGAGGGCTGTCGGCAGGAATTTCATGGCAAGGATGATCCGCTGTTTGGTTGGAATTGGATCACAAGAACAGCAGATTTTCCAACCGGGTCCAGCCCGGCGGCGAAAGGCAATACCCGAGAGGGGGATGGACGGCCCAACCGAGTGACCGCTAGGGTCCATCCATGGATGCGCTCGTTGGCAGGATCTACCTCAGTCGTTTCGCTCTCTGCCTTCATGGATTTCTCGTTCTTTTGTGCTCCCTGGTGGTGGCTCAGGAGGACGATCGCCCCGTCGTCGATGATCGGGGCGCAGCGAAGGAAAGAGCCGGCAACAACGGACTGCCAACCCTCTGGATCGCGGGCGACTCCACCGTGAAGTGCAATTCTCCCATGCGCGGCTGGGGTCAGGATCTCGGAGGATTCTTCGACCCGAAGAAGATCAATGTCGTCAATCGCGCCATTGGAGGCCGCTCCTCGCGGACCTTTTACAACGAAGGCCGCTGGCAGGAGATCGTCGATGGATTGAAGAAGGATGACTTCGTGATCATCCAGTTCGGCCATAACGACGTCGGCCCGCTCGATGAGAGGGGCAAGTTCCGGGGCTCGATCAAGGGCGTCGGCGACGAGGTTGAAAAGATCACCAAGCCGGATGGCAGCGTCGAGGAGGTCCACTCCTTCGGGTGGTATTTGAAAACTTTCGTCCGCACCGCGAAGGCGAAGGGCGCGAAGGTCATCCTCTGCTCGCCGATTCCCCATCTGAAGGTCGGGCCGGACGGGAAGTTCGTGCATGACTGGAATGGATGGCGCGAATGGATCGAAGCCTGCGCGAAAGCCGAAGGTGCGGCCTATGTCGATCTCTCGGAAATCGTCGCGAAAACCTACGACTCCATGGAAAAGACCGCCGTGGAAAAACTCTTCGCGGACAAGGGTACCCACACCAACAGCGATGGTGCCTGGATCAATGCCCGATCCATGATCACCGGCCTGAAGCGCGTTCAGTCCGCGCCGCTCGACCGCTTCATGAACGAGGAAGGTCAGAAGATCCCGAGGTGATCCGGTTCCTATCCGGTAACCGCCCCCATACGCATCTTCCGGCTTTCCTGCCAGTTGCCTTTCGGGTCTGTGATTTTTGAGGAAAGGACGCGGACAAGGCCTCGATGATCGTAGAGGGGGCGAGGACGATCACGACCAGTGCGCATTTCCTGTGTTCATCCTCAAGGAACGGAACGATCTCCAACGAACCCTGGTTCTTGCAGGTCTCAGTTTACTTCGGAAATATTGATCATTGACAGTTCCCGACTATCTAGAGAGAACTTGGGTGAGTTTCAACTTGTGAACACGATGGCACCACTCCGACTTACAGCACTTCCAATCGCGAGCCCGGAAGCAGAAAGTCAGCAACGGCCCAGCGCCGCTTGGCAGGATTTTGTGACAGCCGAGGCGGTTTCCGAGGTGGTGGCAGGTGGATCGCTGAGCCGGTTGCCGATTCTCATGGCTGGGCTGGCCCTGCCTTCGTGTGAGGATGATTTCGCTGGGACCGCTTTGTTTTCAAGAGCCTCGGCATCTCCAGCCGATTTTGCTCTTGCTCAGGTGGCATGAACTCACCTCGTAGGCCGTCCTTGCTGGCTCCGTGAGCATTATGGGCGGTTGACTAGGCGCCATCCCGCCACTCATTCTTCGCGGGCCATGCCCCGAGCCGGATTGATCCTGAAACTGAGCTGCCCCGATCAACCGGGCATCGTTGCGAAAGTCGCCACCTACGTGGCCGGACATCGCGGCAACCTGGTGGAGTTCGCGCAGTTTTCCGACAAGTTGGGCGGCAAGTTTTTCGCGCGGTTGGAAATCGAAACCTCCGAACTCGACGTCGATACCGAAGACTTCATTGAGGGCTTTGGCACCCTCGGGCGTTCGCTGAAGGCCGACTGGCATTTCCGTCGCCTGCCATTCCGCATGCGCACCGCCGTGCTGGTAACGAAGACCGATCACTGTCTCCAGGAGGTCCTGTGGCGGGCGGAGTTGAACGAGCTGCCGGTCGAAATCACCTCGGTCATCGGCAACCGGGAGGTCTGCCGGGCCGTGGCCGAGCGGGCCGGCTTCCGTTTCAACCTCGTCGAGATGGACGGTGAGCGTCGTGAGCAAGGCTTCCGCGAGTTGCGCGATCAGTTGGTCGAGCAGGAGGTCGAGCTGATCGTGCTCGCCCGTTTCATGCAGATCCTTCCGGACTGGTTCTGTGAGGAGTTCTCCGGGAAAATCATCAACATCCATCACAGCTTCCTGCCCGCCTTCATCGGTGCGAATCCTTACAAGCAGGCCCATGAGCGTGGGGTGAAACTGATCGGGGCCACCTGCCATTACGTCACCAGCGAACTCGATGCCGGTCCGATCATCGAGCAGGAGGTCGAGCGGGTGCAGCATTTCCACAGTCCAGCGGATCTCGTGAGGCTCGGCCGCGACTGTGAGCGCAGCGCCCTGGCGAAAGGCATCCGCTACCACGTCCATGACCGGACGATCCTCGACGGCCACCGGGCGATTGTTTTTCCCGATTGAGGGCTTTACAGCTCTGCCCCGATTGGTAACATGTCGGCCCCAAACGGAGAGGTGGCAGAGCGGTTGAACGCACTCGACTCGAAATCGAACGTGGGGTTAAACTCACCGAGGGTTCGAATCCCTCCCTCTCCGCCAAGACCCCAGTCCAGTTTTCTGGATTGGGGTCT
>JAIYDT010000393.1 GCA_027487355.1 Verrucomicrobiaceae bacterium | reverse complement strand
GTCGACGCCAAGAACAAGGCCGAGAACCTCGTTTACAGCGTCGAGAAGCAGCTCAGCGAACTTCCCGCCGAAGCCCCCGCCGATTTCAAGGCCGGCATCCAGACCAAGGTGGACGCCGTCAAGAGCGCCCTCTCCGGCAGCGATCTCGACCTCATCAAGAGCACGACCGAGGACCTCGAATCCTCCCTCGCATCCCTCTACGAAGCCGCTCAGAAGGCCCAGGCCGCCGGCGGTGCCACCCCTGACGTCGAACCCGCCGAAGCCGATTCCTCCGAGCCCAAGAAAGCCAAGGGCAAGGTCGTCGATGCGGAAGTGGTCGACTGACCGTGGCGGCGCTTTCCAAGCGCCAAGCCAAATCCAACAGGCATGGCGGATGAAATCCGCCGCCACGATTGAGTATGACCGCACTCACCACCAAATACCTGCGCCTTTCGCAGCTCCGCCCCTTGGCTCCGGCCTCGGTGCAGAGCCTCGCGGCGGCGTGGGATGTGCGGATGGTGTATGAGTCGAACTCGATCGAGGGCAACAGCCTCACGCTCCGCGAAACCGAGATCGTTCTTTCCAAAGGCGTCACGGTTTCCGGCAAGCCGCTGAAGGATCACCTCGAAGCGGTCAATCTTGCCCAGGCCTGGGAGCAGGTGAAGCTTCTTGCCACACCCGGCAAGTCGATCACCGAGCGCGATCTTCTCGATCTGCACCGCATCGTGCTGACCCGCGTGGAGGATTCCTTTGCCGGTTCGTATCGCGGCCATGCAGTCCGGATCGCGGGTGCCTCGCACGTTCCACCGAATCCGATCAAGGTGCCGGATCTGATGCAGGAGCTCTTCGCCACCCTGCCGATGATCCTGGACCCGGTCGAGCGCGCCGCAGCCCTCCATCATGGCATCGCCCGCATCCATCCTTTCAACGATGGCAATGGCCGCGCCGCCCGGCTCGCGATGAACTTCGAGCTCCTCGCCGCCGGATATCCACCGATTTCCATTTCCCCGGACGACCGCAGCGCCTACTACGCCGCTCTCGAATCCGCCGATTCCGGAAATTTTCCCGTCTGGCTCACGTTTCTCTCCACCCGCGTCGAACAGGAACTCGATTCCTGGCTTGAAGCGCTGGAGGAGACGCAAGACCCAAAACCTTAAGACCCAAGATCAGAAACCACTCCGAACCACCCCTCTTCCTCTTCTCTTACGTCTTGCGTCTTCACGTCTTGAATCTCTCTCACTGAACACTTTCCACTCCGCCTTAGCGGCGTGGCTTCTCACAACAAACCAAACCAACAACCACACATGGCCAACATCAAACCACTCGGCGCCCGCGTCCTCGTGAAGCGCATTGAAGCGGAAGCAATCAGCTCCGGCGGCATCGTCCTTCCTGACACCGCCAAAGAAAAGCCGCAGGAAGCAGAAGTCCTCAGCCTCGGAACCGGCGGCAAGGACGACAAGGGTGCAGCCATCGAGTTCACCGTCAAGGTGGGCGACAAGGTCCTCATCTCCAAGTACGGCGGCACCGAAGTCAAAATCGACGGTCAGGAAGTCCTCATCATCTCCGAGTCCGACATCCTCGGCATCGTCGGCTGAGGGCAACGGGACATTCGAGATGGGAGATTAGAAATTTGGAATCACTTCCGGTTCGCTTTCTCCGAATGAGCACCATCCCAATATCCAATCACCAATAACCAATTCCTATTACCATTATGGCTAAACAACTGCAATTCGACGAAGCCGCCCGCCACGCCCTGCTGCGCGGCGTGGAGAAGCTTGCCAAGGCCGTCAAGGCGACCCTTGGACCAGCCGGCCGCAACGTGATCCTCGACAAGAAGTTCGGTTCCCCAACCATCACCAAGGACGGTGTTTCGGTTGCCAAGGAAATCGAGCTCGAGTGTCCGTACGAGAACATGGGCGCCCAGCTCATCCGCGAGGTTTCCTCCAAGACCTCCGACATCGCCGGCGACGGCACCACCACCGCCACCGTGCTCGCCGAGGCCATCTACAAGGAAGGCCTCCGCAACGTCACCGCCGGTGCCAACCCGATCTCGCTCCAGCGCGGCATCATGAAGGCCACCGAGGCCATCGTGGCCCAGCTCAAGGTGCTTTCCAAGACCGTCTCCGACGCCAAGGAAATCGCCCAGGTCGCCACCGTCTCCGCCAACTGGGACGCTGAAATCGGCGGCATCATCGCCGACGCGATGGACAAGGTCGGCAAGGACGGAACGATCACCGTGGAAGAAGCCAAGGGCATCGAAACCACCCTCGACGTCGTCGAAGGCATGCAGTTCGACAAGGGCTACCTTTCCCCGTACTTCGTGACCGACGCCGAGAGCATGGAAGCCGTCCTCGACAGCGCCTACATCCTCATCAACGAGAAGAAGATCTCCTCCCTCAAGGACATGCTTCCGCTCCTTGAAAAGGTCGCCAAGACCGGCCGTCCGCTGCTGATCATCGCCGAAGACGTCGAAGGAGAAGCCCTTGCCACCCTCGTGGTGAACAAGCTCCGCGGCATCCTCCACATCGCCGCCGTCAAGGCTCCTGGCTTCGGTGATCGCCGCAAGGCCATGCTCGAGGACATCGCCGTCCTCACCGGTGGCAAGGTCATCACCGACGACCTCGGCATCAAGCTCGACAGCGTTGAGCTCGCCGACCTCGGCACCGCCAAGCGCATCACCATCTCCAAGGAGAGCACGGTCATCGTCGAAGGAGCCGGTTCCAGCGAGTCCATCTCGGGACGCGTCAACCAGATCCGCCGCCAGATCGAGGAAACCACCAGCGACTACGACCGCGAGAAGCTCCAGGAGCGTCTTGCCAAGCTCGCCGGCGGTGTGGCCGTCATCAATGTTGGTGCCGCCACCGAGACCGAGATGAAGGAAAAGAAAATGCGCGTCGAGGACGCCCTTCACGCGACCCGCGCGGCCGTGGAAGAAGGCATCGTCCCCGGCGGTGGCACCGCCCTCATCCGTGCGCAGGCCGCCGTTGGCGTGCTCTCGCTCACCGGTGACGAACTGACCGGTGCCGGCATCGTGGCTCGCGCCATCGAAGCTCCGCTTCGCCAGCTTGCCGCCAACGCCGGCCGCGAAGGCGCGCTGATCGTCGAGAACGTCAAGACCAACAAGGACGGCTTCGGTTACAACGTCGCCACCGACACCTACGAGGACCTCGTGGCCTCCGGTGTCGTCGACCCGACCAAGGTGACCCGTTCCGCCCTGCAGAACGCCGCCTCGATCGCCGGCCTCCTTCTCACCACCGAGTGCCTCATCACTGAGAAGCCCGAGAAGAAGGAAGCTCCCGCCGGTGGCCACGGCCACGACCACGGCATGGGCGATTTCTAACCCGTGGCGGCGCTTTCCAAGCGCCAGGCCAACGAATCCAAAAGCCGGATGGGGAAACCCGTCCGGCTTTTTTGTTTCAGGAACACAGCGGCCGTCGTCAACGGCCAGCTCCGACCCCGGTTGGAGGAGAGCTGAAGTTTGGGCTGGGGGAGGGGAGTCGATCTCCAATTCAGGCATTTCGTGAATAATTTCCTTCCAATATCGAAGTTTCAGTAGTTACTGAAACCTGTGAGCGCGAGAAGCCATTGGGCGGTCATTGAGTCGCCCCCCTTTCCGCCACGATGAACGAAAGAAAACCACAATGAATGCCACCGTCACCACCTATGCCATCTATCTGACCCTCGCCCTGCCGCTCACCATCTGGGTGGCGCGCAATCTGTTCCGAAACGGCCGGATCTTCCTCGTCGATTGCTTTCACGGCAACGAATCGCTGGCTGACAGCGTCAACCAGCTTCTGGTCATGGGATTCTATCTCATCAACTTTGGCTTCGTCGCGCTCTACTTGAAGCTGGTCGATGAGGTTCAGGAGGTCCGGGGAATCTTTGAAGCGTTGAGCGGCAAGCTCGGAGTGGTCCTGTTGGTGCTGGGAGGCATGCACTTCTTCAACCTGGTGGTGTTCACCAGGATGCGGAAGCGCGCGACCTGGTCGCAGGCACCGCCTCCATTGCCACCCACTGGAGTGATCTGAGGTTCCATCCATTGGACTCTGATGAAAACGCTCACCGTTTTTCACGATCCCCGTTGTGGCTTGTGCGCGAGCTTCAAGACCTGGCTGGAGGCCGAGCCGACGCGGGTCCGGGTTGAATTTCTGGGATACGACACCGCTGAAGCTGCCCTGCGCTTTCCTGGGCTCACGAGTCTGGGCGCGGATCGCAACGTCGTGGTGCTGGCCGACGATGGCCGCTGGTGGCAGGGCACGGCTGCCTGGCTGACCTGCCTATGGGCGACCCACCAGTATCGTGACTGGTCCTTCCGCTTGGCGGCTCCGGTGCTCCAGCCCTTCGTGAGGAAGGCCGTGCACCTGCTGTCGGAAAACCGGCTGACGCTTTCCCGGCTGATGAACCTCAAGGGTGATGAGTCTCTTGCCGCCGCCATCGGCTCAATGCCCGACAAGGGCTGCGAGACCGGCGTCTGCGGGCTTTAGAAAGCTGTCAACCCGGGGTCAAATCAACCTCAGGCGACTGCGGGGTCCCCGTGATCGCCCGGGGTTTGATCCCGGAACCCGCCGAACTTCGCCTGTTCAAGCGAAATCTGCTGAATCCGCGCGTTTCGTGGGGGAAACATCGTCCTGGGGCAGGGGACATTCCGCGTTGCCTGGGAGATTGAAAATCATCGGCGATTTTCCACTTTTTGGCATTGCCACGAAATCTCCGAACTGCATCCTGCCCGCGCCCTGCGGTTCACTCCGCAAATCTCCTGAAAAAGCTTGTGAAAAATTTCACAAGCGCCTAGTTGACCCCTGCACCAACTGCTCTCTCATGGCAAATTTCTTCCCGCGCTGGACGAACCTGCTCCCGCTCAAGATCGCGATCTGCGCGGTCAGCGTTGCCGCAGGGGTTGCTCTGGCAGTCACCTACTACGCGACTCCGAAGGCCCAGAACGTGGGTTACCAGCCTTCCCAGCCGATTCCCTTTTCGCACAAGATCCACGTTGATCAACTCGGCCTGGACTGCCGCTACTGTCACTCGTTCGTGGACGTGGCCGGTCACTCCAATGTCCCAACCGGCAACACTTGCTGGAACTGCCACCAGCACGTCCAGAAGGACAGCCCCAAGCTTGCACCGCTTCATCGCGAAATGGACGTGACCTACCCCGGCTACGACGGCAAGCCGATCCAGTGGGTGCGGGTCCACAAGTCTCCCGACTACGTGTATTTCAACCACTCCGCCCACGTGAACCGCGGGGTTTCCTGCCAGAGCTGCCACGGTCGTGTGGACCAGATGGAAGTGGTCTATCAGGCCGAGAACCACTCCATGGGCTGGTGCCTCGAATGCCACCGCGCACCGGAAACCAAGCTCCGCCCGCTGGAGGAGGTCTTCAATCTCAAGTATGACGCCCAGGATTACGTCACCAAGCATGGTGCCGCCCTGGGTGTGAAGACCACCGAGGAACTTGGCCTCAAGCTCAAGGAGCAATGGCAGGTCAAACCGAAGGCCTCCTGCGCCACCTGCCACCATTGATCATTTCCCTTTCACCCGTTTTCCGGACGCCGACATGAGCAAGCGAATTTTGCAACACCCCGAAGTGCCCGCAGGAGAAACCACGGTTTCCTGGCGCACCGTGGGTCAACTCGAGGATACTCCGAGCTTCCGCGCCTGGCTGACCCGCGAATTTCCGCGTGGTGCCGCCGAGATGTCCGGAGACGAGGACATGGAAACCTCGCGCCGCTCCTTCCTGAAGCTGATGGGGGCTTCCACCGCATTGGCTGGATTCGGCATGGCGGCTTGCCGTCGTCCTGAGACCTACATTGTTCCGTATGCCCAGGCTCCCGAGTGGATCATCCCAGGAAAGGCGCTCTATTATGCCTCCGCGATTCCGCGCTCCGGTGGTGCGACGCCGCTGGTGGTCACCACCTTCGAAGGACGCCCAACCAAGCTGGCTCCCAACACCTTGCATCCTGACGGCACCGGTACGGACGCCTTTGCCCAAGCTTCGGTTCTTGATCTCTATTCGCCATCCCGCTCACGCACTGTCCTCAAGAGCGGCCAGAAGGCCAGCAGGGCTGATCTGAACGCTCTGATCGCCGGACTTGCGAAGGATAAGGCGGCCAAGATCGGCTTCGTGTTCGGCGCGGATGATTCGCCGACCCGCAACCGACTTTCGAAGGAACTCGCCACCAAATTTTCAGCCGCGAAGTTCTACCAATACGAAGCCCTCACCGGTGAGTCGGCGGCGGCTCTTGGCGACGGGATCTCCCTGGTGCCGGATTTTGAGAAGGCCGACGTGGTGGTCTCCCTCGACTGCGACTTCGTGGGTGTCGATGCCTCGTTCCCGATTGCTGCCTTTTCCCAGCGTCGCAAGCCGGAAGGCAACGACTACAAAGGCAAGCCGGACAAGAGCCGGATGAACCGCCTTTACGCGATCGAAGGCACCTACTCGCTGACCGGCGGCATGGCGGATCACCGCCTCCGCGTGGCCCCAAGCCAGGTGGCAGCGTTCGCTTCCCAGCTCGCCAGCGCTCTCGGTGCGGGTGGAAATGCTGCCTCAGTCGCCGCAGGAAAGGAATTCAATTGGATCATGGCCTTGGCCGACGATCTCAAGAAGTCCGCCGGCAAGTCGGCCGTTCTTGCTGGACCGCGCCAGCCCGCCGCCGTGCATCAGCTTGCCCTCGCGATCAACACGACGCTCGGCAATCTTGGAAAATCGGTCCACGCCTATCAGACCGGCAACACAGGTCTGGGCACGCTGGCCTCCCTCAAGAAGGACCTCGATAGTGGCAGTGTTGATACCGTGATTTTCCTCACGCCTTCGAACCCGGTGTTCGATGCGCCCTCGGATCTCGATTTCGCCACCTCGCTTTCAAAGGCGAAACTCTCCATCCACCTCGGTGCTCGCACCGACGCCACCGCCCACGCGGCCACCTGGCACATTCCTGCGGCCCACTACCTTGAGCAGTGGTCGGATGCCCGCAGCTCCAATGGAGTTTACACGGTGGTCCAGCCAATGATCCTCCCGCTCTACCCGGACTGTGTGTCCGAGCTGGAGCTTCTTCTTGCCCTGCTTTCCGAAGACGGAAAGCTTCTCAATGGGGAAGGGGAGAAGGGCGCGGCCTCACCAGCCTATGGTGCGGTTCGTAAGACTTTCGAAGGCATTGCGGACGCCACCGACGTTGCTTGGAAGAAGCTGCTGCGGGACGGATTTCTTGCGGGATCCACTTATCCCAAGGCTGTTCCTGTGGCCAAAGCAGCTTCGCTTTCCTCGGTTCCGGCTCCGACTGCCCAGTCGCTTGAAGTGGTGTTCGCCACCGATTCCTCGGTCTTCGACGGTCGCTGGATCGACAACGGCTGGCTGCAGGAAGTGCCCGATCCAGTCACCAAGCTGGCTTGGGACAACGCCGCGCTCATTTCGCCGAAGACCGCCAAGGAACTCGGACTCTATGAAGAGATCCTCGAACTTGAGCCGGTCAACCGCACTCTCAGCAAGATTGCTGGCGATGAGGTCAAGAACGCACCGGTCCACCCGGATGGTGAAAGCGGCAACCGCCGCGCCCCGATGATCAAGGTGACCGTCAATGGCAAGTCAGCTGAACTGCCGGTCCTCGTGGCCTTCGGCCAGGCTGAGAATGTGATCGTACTGCCTGTCGGCTATGGCCAAGGCTACGACAAGGACGACGAACTCGGTCGCGATGTCACCAACCAGACTCACGTCGGGCGGGTCGGAGTGAACACCGGCGTCAACGTCTATCCGCTTCGCACGTCCTCGACTCCCTATTTCGCCACCGGTGCGAAGGTCGAGAAGACCGACAAGAAATACTCCCTCGCCGTCGGTCAGGAACACGCCGCGATGTATGGTCGCGCGATCGCCCGTGAGATCTCCACAATGGAGGGCGACAAGGGCGACTTCGCTGCCCAGCTCAAGAACGTGAAGCTCCAGGGCAGCGATGCCCACGCGCCGCCGAACGTTTCGCTCTACAAGCAAGAGAACAAGGCTGGTGAGCCGCTCATCAGCGACACGCTCCATCAGTGGGGCATGACCATCGACCTTTCCTCCTGCTCCGGTTGCAACGCCTGCGTCATCGCCTGTCAGGCCGAGAACAACATCCCGATCGTCGGCAAGCAACAGCTCGCCATGGGTCGCGAAATGCACTGGATCCGCATGGACCGCTACTTCGCGATCGACAAGGACAACAACTTCGACCCCGACAGCCCGGAGCTCGTTCCCCAGCCGGTGGCCTGCGTGCAGTGCGAGAGCGCCCCTTGCGAAACCGTTTGCCCGGTCAACGCCACGGTGCACACCGAGGACGGCCTCAACGCGATGGCCTACAATCGCTGCATCGGCACCCGCTACTGCGCGAACAACTGCCCCTACAAGGCACGCCGTTTCAACTACTTCGACTACAACAAGCGCAACCCACTCATCGCCCACAACCTCTACAAGGGTCCGTTCGGCGAGAAGCAGGTCGGAGAGGCCCCGCACCTCCAGCGCAACCCGAACGTCACCGTTCGCATGCGCGGTGTGATGGAAAAATGCACCTACTGCGTGCAGCGCCTGAAGGATGCCAAGATCCGTCAGAAGCGCGGCCAGAAGCAGGAGGCCCTCGTCGCCGGCAAGGACTCCACCGAGATGACGGTCACCACCGCCACCCTCCGCATTCCGGTCGATTCGGTGAAGGTCGCCTGTCAGGAGGCCTGCCCGGCCAGCGCCATCAGCTTCGGCAACCGACTGGACGAGGACGCCTCGAAAATGGTTCGCGCCATGAACGTGGATCGCAATTACGACCTCCTCAATTACATCGGCACCCGCCCGCGGACGAGCTACCTCGCCCGCGTCAAGAATCCGAATCCGAAGATGCCGGATGCTCCATTCATCGGCAAGGCCACCATCCACATGGCTTGAGAGACTCAAGATTCCTAGACACCAGATTCAAGACAAGATGACGAACCGTTCGACGAACCAGGAAGTGACGACTTCAGGCAGGCCCCGCCCTCTTGAGTCTTCCACTCTTGCGTCTTGCGTCTCTTTCTAACCCTTCCTATCCGACGACCCATGGCCCACGCCACCACCAACGCCCCGGAGACCCACAAGGGACCGAAACTCCCGGTGCTCGAACGTGAGAAGTTGATTCTCAACGGACGTTCGTACCACTGGATCACCGACCGGATCTGCGGCGTGCTTGAGAACAAGCAGCCTGCCATCTGGTGGATGCTCTTCATTCCCTCCGCCATCATCGCCCTCATCGGCGTGGTCGGCGGCCTGACCATCCTGGTTTCCACCGGTGTCGGCGTCTGGGGCATGACCAACACGGTCTTCTGGGGCTGGGACATCACCAACTTCGTGTTCTGGATCGGTATCGGCCACGCCGGAACCCTGATTTCGGCGATTCTTTTCCTGACCCGACAAAATTGGCGAACCTCCATCAACCGAGCCGCCGAAGCCATGACGATCTTCGCGGTGATGTGCGCCGGCATTTTCCCCGCCTTCCACGTGGGTCGTGTCTGGTTCGCCTGGTTCCTCGCCCCGGTGCCGAACGCCAACGCCGTCTGGCAGAACTTCAAGTCGCCGCTGCTCTGGGACGTGTTCGCGGTTTCGACCTATTTCACCATTTCCCTGATCTTCTGGTATCTCGGCATGGTCCCCGACCTCGCCACGATCCGCGACCGCTGCAAGCCCGGGCTTCGCAAGCTCCTTTACGGGATCTTTTCGATCGGCTGGCGCGGTGGCAACCGCCAGTGGAGCCACTACGAAATGGCTTATCTTCTCCTGGCCGCTCTTTCGACCCCGCTCGTGCTCTCGGTGCACTCGGTCGTGTCGTTCGACTTCGCCACCTCGGTCGTCCCCGGCTGGCACACCACGATTTTCCCGCCTTACTTCGTCGCGGGTGCCATCTTTGGTGGCTTCGCAATGGTGCTCACCATCATGATTCCGGCCCGTTTCATTTACGGCCTCCAGGACATGATCACGATGAAGCACATCGACAACATGGCGAAGATCATCCTGCTCACCGGCACGATCGTCGGTTACGCCTACCTGATGGAGCTCTTCGTCGCGTTCTACTCCGGTGCGCAGTATGAAGCCGCCGCCTTCAAGTATCGTCTTGTTGGTCCTTACTGGTGGGCTTACCTCGCGATGATGTCCTGCAACGTGCTCTCTCCTCAGATCTTCTGGTTCAAATGGGCGCGTGAGAACCTCTGGGTCGTCATGGGAGTCTGCATGTGCGTCAACGTCGGCATGTGGTTCGAGCGCTTCGTGATCATCGTCACCACCCTGGCCCGCATGTTCCTTCCCGGTGATTGGGCCTACTATAAGGCCAGCCCGGTGGAAATCATGCTTTTCGTCGGCACGATCGGAATGTTCCTCGCGCTCTTCCTCCTCTTCCTCCGCTTCCTGCCCTGCATCAACATTGCCGAAGTGAAGTGGACCCTTCCGGAGTCGGATCCGCATTTCGACGACATCCATGACCATCCGGACCACGGGGTCGTGAAGGAGGCCGCCTACCAGCAGGAGCTCGCTCAGGCCAAGCACTGAAAACTGAAAACCTGAAACCGAAAACTTTTCCGTGAGCACCACCCGCAAACGCGTTTACGGCTACCTTGCCGAGTTCAAGAGCGCCTCCTCCCTCTACAAGGCGGCGGAGAAGGTTCGTGACGCTGGCTTCAAGAAGTGGGATTGCTATTCCCCGTATCCCATTCACGGTCTTGATGGCGCGATGGGCATGAAGCGTTCGATCCTTCCGTGGTTCGTCTTTTTCGGCGGCATGACCGGCACCTTCACCGGCTTCTTCCTCGCCTCCGCAACCCAGACCAATGTCTGGAGCTGGGTTCCCGGCCTGGCCAAAGCCATCGAAACCTATCCGACCATCGTTCAGGCCAAGCCGACCAACATCTTCACGGTGCCGGCCTTCTTCCCGATCATGTTCGAGCTGACGATTCTCTTCTCGGGCTTCACGGTGCTGTTCGGACTGCTGGCCCTGATGAAGCTGCCACGCCTCAACCATCCTCTCTTCGCCAGCAACCAGTTCCACCGCGCCACCGACGATGGATTCTTCATCGCCGTCGAGGCCCGCGACGCGAAATTCAGCCCGGAAGCCACCCGCAGCTTCCTCGAAGGGATCGGCGGAACGAGCATTGAACTCGTCGAGGAAGAGGATTCCTGATTCAGCCGCTGAACCCTGAACACTTCAAACTGAACCCTTTTCCCTGATGCGCTACTTCTTCCTCGCCTACGCGATCATCGCGGTCCTTGTGGTCGGAATCTTCGGATTCCGCGGCCAGAAGTTCACGCAACCCCCTCTCCGGATCTTTCCGGACATGAAGGAACAGGACAAGCTCAAGGCCCAGAAGAACGATCCGTTCTTCGCCGACGGCATCGGCTCTCGCAAGCCGGTCACCGAGACCCAGCCACGGGGTTTCGATGAGGAGGGCAAGACCACCCTCGGCGGCATTCCGGAAGCCGAGTTTGGCGGCGGCACCGGTTACTACTTCACCGGCCACGTTGGAGATTATTTCGGCAACGGCATGCCTGAGGAACTGGCCCTCACCGCCGAGAATGCCCCGGCACTGCTGCGTCGCGGCGAGGAACGTTATGGAATCTATTGCGCCCCTTGTCATGGCAAGTCGGGCAACGGAGCCGGCATCACCAGCCAGTATGGGGTTCCAGGCATCGCCAACCTCACTCTTCCGACCTTCAAGGCCGAAACCTATCCCAACGGCCGTCTTTTCGAAACCATTTCCAAAGGCAAGGGCAACATGAGCGGCTACGCCTACAACATTCCTGTCCGCGATCGCTGGGCGATCATTGCCTATGTCCGCGCGCTTCAGGTCGCCAAGGAAGCCCCGTATGATGCCGTGAAAGCGGCCTTCGATGCGGGAATCAAAAACCAATCCAGCGCGCACTAACCTCCTTTCCCGACAGAAATGGCTCACCACCACGTCACATCCGCCGACATTCCCGCCAACGGCGAGCACCTCGATCCCTCGAAAGTCGCGAGGGTCAAGTCGCTTGCCCTCGGGGTGGCCGCGCTCGGCTCCCTGATCAGCGTCTGGCTCCTGTTCTTCGGACCGGAGAAATACCAGGGCTGGTATTCCTACTCCTGGGTCTTCGCGCTCTTCTTCTTCTTCACCCTCGCGATCGGCGGTTGCTTCTGGACGTTGCTGCACAACGTCTCGAACTCCAGCTGGGGAACGTCGGTGCGACGGATTTTCGAGAACCTCGGCTCAGTGTTTCCGTGGCTGTTCATCTTCGCCATCCCGCTCCTCTTTCCAGGCGTCCAGAAGTACCTGTTTGAATGGATGACCATCCATCGCGAGGCCACCGGTGACATCCACAAGTATCTTGAGGACCACAATCCGCTGCTGTCGCACAAGTTCTTCTACATGAACATCTTTTGGTGGTATGCCAGGTTCATTGGTTACTTCCTGCTCATGGGGCTGGTGATCAGCCATCTGCGCAAGCTTTCCACGGGCCAGGACACCGATCCGAACCCTGGCACCCAACGGCTTTTCAAGGCCCGTTCGCGCTCGACCGGAACGCTCATCATCTTCGCCTGCACCATCACCTTCGCTGGCTTCGACTGGCTGATGGGTCAGGATTACACGTGGTTCTCCACGATGTGGGGCGTCTATCTCTTTGCTGGAGCGGCCTTGAACTCCATGGCCGTGATCGTCCTGACCGCCGCCTGGTTGAAGAGCCAGGGCTACCTCAAGAATGTCGTCGGTCCCGAGCATTTCCACATCATGGGCAAGCTGATGCTGGCCTTCACGATCTTCTGGGCCTACGTCTCCTTTTCGCAGTACTTCCTGATCTGGTATGCGAACATCACCGAGGAAACCAAGTACTTCCTCATCCGCAACACCGGCGGCTGGAACACGGGCATGATCGCCCTTGTCTTCGGTCACTTCGTGATTCCCTTCGTGATCCTCCTTCAGGCTTGGTTGAAGCGGAACCCCAAGACCCTCGCCGTCATGGCGGTCTACACCCTGGTGATGCATGTGCTCGATCACTATCTCATCACCATCCCAGAGCGCGGCATCTCGCTTGGAAACATCAACCACGTGGTTTTCGGAGAAATCGCTCCTTCGATTCCCGGAGCCTTCTGGGGTGATATCCTCGCCTTCGTGACGATCGGGGCCGGTTTCCTGTTCTTTTATCTCCGGGCTCTCGGCCAGCATGCGCTCTACCCGCACCGCGATCCCCGCATCCTCGAATCCGCCAACATTTCCAACTGATCTGACCGGCATTCGGAACCTCGACCTTTTGCACTGATGTCCACCTCCCGCGACAATCCTCTGGCCCGCTTCTCCGCTTTCTTCTGGGGAATCGGCAGCTTCCTCATCTTCACGGTGCTGCTGCTCATTTTCTGGGCGAACCGTGACCAGACCTCGACCCTCGAAGACGCCGCCGCCGCGAAGCGTTACGAGACCAAGACGAAGGTGGATGCCTCCCAGGACGCCGGCCTCGTTTACAAGGAGCTCGAGCCAGGCAAGAAGGTTCAGGTCCCGCCGCATGACGTGTTTGAACTGGTCGGCAAGGAGCTCGCCTCCACCAAGCCGGTGGCGGTCGAGAAGCCTGAGCAGGTGGTGCCTGGATCCGCGACCGAGAAGAAACTGGCGGCTGCCCCGGCAGCGGACACCACGGCCATCGACAAGGCTCCTGCTGCCGACGCTCCAATCGACCCTGCCGTGATGGAGAAAGGCAAGGCTGCCTACCAGCTCTGCGGTGCATGCCACAACCAGCAGGGCGAGGGACTCGTCGGACCTCCTCTCGCGGGTTCCGAATGGGTGACCGGTCCGGTTTCCAACCTGATCCTCATGCAACTTCGTGGCCTACAGGGAGCCATCACCGTCAAGGGCAAGGAATACAATGTCCCCGGTGGCATGATGGCCATGGCCTACCAGGACGATGCCACGGTTGCCGCTGTGCTGACCTATATCCGCAACAGCTTCGGCAACAAGGCCTCCGCCGTGACACCCGAGCAGGTCGCTGCCCTCCGCACCGAGGTCGGCAAGCCGCAGGTCACCGCTTCTGAACTCAAGAAACCCTGACGCGTTTCCTCCCGAACTCATTTCACGATGTCCCAAGACACTTCCAACAGCCCGGAAAAGGACGCAATTGTGCGTGC
>JAIYDT010000513.1 GCA_027487355.1 Verrucomicrobiaceae bacterium | reverse complement strand
TCATCGCGTTCCTGGACGGTCTTGCGCCACCAGAAGTCCTTGAGGTTGCGCTTCAGCTCGGCACCGAGCGGGCCGTAGTCCCAGCAGCCGTTGAGTCCGCCGTAAAGCTCGCCTGCTTGGAAAATGAAGCCGCGGCGTTTGCACAGCGAAACGATTTTCTCCATGCGGGCGGGATCGGTGACGTCTTTGTTGGCCATGAGGGTCTGCGGGTTGGGGGGCGGATGGAATCAGGCCAGGCATCAGGGGGCAAGGCGCGATTCATCGATGATTCTGCCGCCCACCGACAGTCAGGAAGATCTGAAAATCAATTGATGGCTTGAATCCCGGCGCGGATGCTGGTGACTTCGAGTGGCATTGCCATGACTTCGGACAAATCCGCAGAAAGCCCAGAAGGGCTCCAGATCTCGATCGGGTTTGTCATCGCTTCAGTTTTCCTGTTGGGCTGTGGCTGCCTGCTTGTCTGGTTTTCCTGCCTTCGCGAGACGCGTTCATTCTGGCTGGATTCCGGTGGCTATCCGATCCTGTTGAGGGATCTCGTCCTGAATTTCTACTACCCGCTGCTCGTTGTCTCGATCACAGGCATGATCGCCCTGACGACCGCAGCATTCGTGATCACCCGGATTCCGATCGGCTTCAGACTGTTCAAAAGTCTGATGCTGGCGAGCTGCTGGTCGCTGATCATCGCGTCCATGACGATCTCGTTGAGTAACAACATCGGCAACCTCTGGAACGGTCGACCGCTGAACTACAAGCCGCAGTTGGCCCGCCCCGAGGCAGGGCACTGATCCAAACGTCCTCGACGAAGACGCACCGCCACGGTGGCGGATTTTAACGCGATTTTAACGGCTCGGCACCGCCCTTTTACTACGGTCGCGCCCAAGTCGTGGCAGTCTGGGATCACCTGGCCCCCACTGACATGTCCGACGTTTTACTCCTTTCCGCCACCGTCGCCTTCTTCGCGTTCGGCGTTCTCTACACCCGCTTCTGCGGCTCCCTCTAACCGATTGATTCCATGGAAACCATCGTCATCGGGCTCATCGCCCTCGCCCTCCTCGGCTACCTCTTCGTGGCCATGATTCATCCGGAAAAATTCTGATACACGACCATGCACTCCACCGACTGGCTGCAATTCGCCCTCTTTCTCGGCCTCCTCGCGCTGATCACGAAACCGATCGGCCTGTATCTGACCCAGGTGCTCGATCCACAAGGCCGCACCTGGCTCGACCCTCTGATCCGGCCATTTGAAAATCTCACCTATCGCTTGATGGGTGTGAGCCCGGGAAAGGAGCATGACTGGAAGGGTTACACCTTCGCCATGCTGGTCTTCAGCATCGTGGGAATCGTCTTCACCTACGCGATCCTTCGACTCCAGCACCTGCTGCCGCTCAATCCTCAAGGGTTGTCCGCACTGAGCCCGGCGCTCGCCTTCAA
Organism: Verrucomicrobiaceae bacterium; assembly: GCA_027487355.1. Taxonomy (GTDB): domain Bacteria; phylum Verrucomicrobiota; class Verrucomicrobiia; order Verrucomicrobiales; family Akkermansiaceae; genus Luteolibacter. Next base: position 12,186 of record JAIYDT010000513.1, on the reverse strand, counting down.
CACCGCCGTCAGCTTCACCACCAACACCAACTGGCAGAGCTACGCGGGGGAATCGACGATGTCCTATCTCTCCCAGATGGTCGCTCTCACCATCCATAACTTCACCTCGGCCGCCGTCGGAATTGGCATCGCGGCGGCACTTGTGAGGGGCATCGCCCGCCACTCGGCCACGACCCTCGGCAGCTTCTGGGTCGATCTGATCCGCACCACCTACTACCTGCTTCTGCCTCTTTCGCTGGTCTTCGCGGTGTTCCTGGTTTCGCAGGGTGTCATTCAGAATTTCAAGCCCTCCACCACCGCGACGCTCGTCGAGCCGCAGACGATTGAAAATGTCACCACCGACACCCAGACGATCGTCCAGGGACCGATGGCCTCGCAGGTCGCCATCAAGATGCTCGGCACCAACGGCGGCGGTTACACCAATGCCAACGCGGCCCAGCCTTTTGAAAACCCGACACCGCTCTCGAACTTCATCCAGATGCTCTCGATCTTCGCGATCGGCAGCGGCCTCACCTGGTATCTCGGGAAAGCGACCGGCAACCAGGCACACGGCTGGGCGGTGTGGAGCGCGATGATGCTCCTCTTCGTGGCTGGCACCGTGGTCTGCTGGTGCGCGGAGGCGAAAGGAAATCCCATCCATCAATCGCTCGGCGTCCTCGCCTCCAATGGCAACATGGAAGGCAAGGAGGTCCGCTTCGGCATCTTCAACTCCTCGCTCTTCGCCGTCGTCACCACCTCCGCTTCCTGCGGCGCGGTGAACTCGATGCACGACTCCTTCACCGCCCTCGGCGGCATGGTGCCGCTGTTCATGATCGAACTCGGCGAAGTCGTGGTCGGCGGCGTGGGTGCAGGACTCTATGGCATGCTCGTCTTCGTCATCCTCGCCGTCTTCATCGCCGGACTGATGGTCGGTCGCACGCCGGAGTATCTCGGCAAGAGAATCCAGGCCTTCGAGGTGAAGATGGCGATGCTTTCCCTGCTCGTGCTCACCGCCAGCATCCTCGGCTTCACCGCCTGGGCCATCGCCAGCGACTGGGGACTTGCGGGGCTCAACAACTCCGGCCCCCACGGATTCAGCGAGGTCCTCTACGCCTTCAGCTCCGCCACCGGCAACAACGGCAGTGCCTTCGCCGGCCTCACCGCCACACCGGCCAGCGGTGACGTCCACTACAACACCACCCTCGGCCTCGCGATGCTGATCGGCCGGTTCCTGATGATCATTCCGATCATGGCCATCGCCGGATCGCTGGTGATAAAGAAGGTCTCGCCACCCAGTTCCGGCACCTTCCCGGTCTCTGGCCCCACCTTCACTCTCCTGCTCATCGGCACCGTGCTGCTGATCGGAGCGCTGAATTTCCTGCCTGCCCTCGCGCTCGGCCCGGTGGTCGAACATTTCCTCACCCTCAACGGCAGCCTCTTCTAACAGAAACCAATCCCATGTCCCAGGAAGCCCCTTCCCTTTTTGAAAAGAAGATCCTCGTCCCCGCGATCGGCGGTGCCCTGCGCAAGCTCGATCCACGGCTGATGATCAAGAATCCGGTCATGTTCGTGACCCTGATCGGTGCCATTCTCACCACCGTCGCGATCTTCACCTCGTCCACCGACCGAGGCTTTGTGATCCAGCTCGCGATCTGGCTCTGGTTCACCGTGCTGTTTGCGAACTTCGCCGAGGCCATCGCCGAAGGCCGCGGCAAGGCCCAGGCCGACAGCCTCCGCAATGCCCGCAAGGACACCATGGCGCGACGCTTGAAGAACGGCAACGAAGAGCTGGTGCCCGCGCCGACTTTGGAAAAAGGCGACCTCGTCGTCTGCGAAACCGGCGACGTGATCCCCTCCGATGGCGAGGTCATCGAGGGCATCGCCAGCGTCGATGAAGCCGCCATCACCGGTGAGTCCGCGCCCGTCATCCGCGAAAGCGGCGGCGACCGCAGTGCGGTCACCGGAGGTACCCGCGTCATCAGCGACCGCATCGTCGTCCGCATCACAGCGGAAAAAGGGAACACCTTCATCGACCGCATGATCTCGATGGTCGAGGGCGCACAACGCCAGAAGACACCGAATGAAATCGCTCTCACGATCCTGCTTTCCGCCATGACGCTGATCTTCATGCTGGTCTGCATCACGCTGAAGCCCTTCGGCACCTATGCCGGCATCACCTTCACCACACCGGTCCTCGTCGCCCTGCTGGTCTGCCTGATCCCCACCACCATCGGCGGACTGTTGAGCGCCATCGGCATCAGTGGCATCGACCGCCTGATCCGCCGCAATGTCATGGCCACCAGCGGACGCGCCGTCGAAGCGGCAGGCGACATCGACGTCCTCCTGTTAGACAAGACCGGCACCATCACCATCGGCAACCGCATGGCTTCGCAGTTCACGCCCGCCACCGGCATCTCAGAAGAAATGCTGGCCGATGCCGCACAGCTTTCCTCCCTCGCAGACGAGACTCCGGAAGGCCGCAGCATCGTCGTGTTGGCGAAGGAGAAGTTCAACCTGCGTGGCCGCGAGCTTCAGCAACCCCACGCCACCTTCGTGCCCTTCACCGCCCAGACCCGCATGAGCGGCGTGGATTTCGAGGGCCGCCAGGTGCGAAAGGGCGCGGCCGATTCGGTGAAAACCTGGGTGATCGGCCAGGGCGGTGTTTATCCCACCGAAGTCGAGAAAGCTGTCGAAGCCGCCTCCCGCGCCGGACGGACTCCCCTCGTGGTGGCCGATGGAAAGCAGGTTCTCGGCATCGTCGAACTCAAGGACGTCGTCAAAGGCGGCATTAAAGAGCGCTTCGCCCAACTTCGCAAAATGGGCATCCGCACCGTGATGATCACCGGCGACAATCCGATGACCGCTGCCGCGATCGCCGCCGAGGCCGGAGTTGACGATTTCATGGCCCAGGCCACGCCTGAGGACAAGCTGCGCCGCATTCGCGAGGAGCAGGCCGCCGGACATCTCGTCGCCATGACTGGAGACGGCACCAACGACGCCCCCGCCCTCGCCCAGGCCGATGTCGGCGTCGCCATGAACACCGGCACCCAGGCCGCCCGCGAGGCCGGCAACATGGTCGACCTCGACAGCAACCCGACGAAGCTCATCGAGATCGTCGAGATCGGAAAACAGCTCCTCATGACCCGCGGCTCTCTAACCACCTTCTCGATCGCCAACGACGTCGCGAAGTACTTCGCCATCATCCCCGCCATGCTGATGGTCACCTTTCCCGCGATGGCGGCGCTCAATCTGATGAAGCTCGCCTCGCCGCAAAGCGCCATCCTCAGCGCGGTGATCTTCAACGCACTGGTCATCATCGCCCTGATTCCGCTGGCCCTGAAAGGCGTGCCCTACAAGCCGATGGGAGCCGTCATGGTGCTGCGCCGGAACCTCCTCATCTACGGCCTCGGCGGCCTCATCATCCCCTTCATCGGCATCAAGGCCATCGACCTCGTCATCACCACCCTTCACTTCGCCTGACCGTCGCTGGAGCATCCTGCTCCAGTCCGTCTCTGTAGCTTCCAGCTCCAAGTCTTCATCTGAATCACCATGAAAACTCTTCTAACAGAAACTCGCCGGGCCCTCGTCTCCACCCTCATCCTGGCCGTTGTCTGCTGCGGACTTTATCCACTCGCCGTCACTGGCATTTCCCAACTCGCCTTCAAGGACAAAGCCAACGGCAGCCTAATCACCGACAAGGATGGCATCGTCCGTGGCTCCACCCTCCTCGGCCAGAACTTCAGTGGCGATGGCTACTTCCATCCCCGCCCCTCGGCCGCTGGCGCGAACGGCTACGACGCCTCCGCGTCCAGCGGTAGCAACCTCGGCCCCACCTCCCAAAAGCTCGCCGACCAGATCAAGGAACGGGTCGCCAGTTATCGCGCCGAAAACGACCTCGCCGCCGATCAAGCCGTGCCCGCCGATGCCGTCACCGCCTCCGGCAGCGGCCTTGATCCGCACATCAGCCCCGCCAACGCCCTGCTGCAGGTCGAGCGCGTTGCCAGGGCCCGCAAGCTTTCGCCGGATCAAGTGAAGTCGCTCGTCACCGCGAATACCGACGAGGAAGATCTCGGCCTCCTCGGCGACGATGGAGTGAACGTCCTCAAACTCAATCTCGCCCTCGACTCGATCCAATGACGCGAGTTGGAATGCGTTCTTGACCCGACACCTGATGTGTCACAAATTGTGTTACAATGAAAACCACGAACATCCGGGAGCTGAAACACGCGACCTCAACGGTGCTTGAATGGGTCGAGCAGGGCGAAACCGTCCAGATCACGCGCTACAACAAGGTGGTGGGAATGATCGTCCCCCCATCGGCTGAAAAGGAAGAGGAGGCTCCTCCGTCGGATTACTATGAACGCCTCGAGAAGCTATTCTTCGATAAATCGAAACCGATGACAGGGGCGGAGATTGTCTCCTACGACCGAGGCGACCGATGAAATGCTACGCCGATACCGGATTCCTCGTTTCCCTGCACAGCGCCGATGCCAACTCGGCCCCTGCCAAGGCGTGGATGAAAGCCCATGGGGTTCCCATGGCATGGACCTGGCTTCATGAAATGGAATTCCGCAATGCGATCCGGCTGCAGGCATTCCGCAAGCAACTCGATCCGCAGGACGTGGCTCTGATCCTGCATAACCAGGCATTGGGTCTTGAAAACGGCGTCTATTTCACTGCCGCACCCGCCTTGGCCGAAGTCAATCGGGAGATCGAACGACTCGGTGGATTGCACACACAAACCTTGGGCACCCGAACCCTGGACATCCTGCACGTCGCCCATGCAACGGTTTTGGGCCTCAAGGAATTCCTCACCTTCGACCAACGCCAAGCCGCGCTCGCCAAGGCCGCCGGACTGAAGGTTCCCTCGATCTAACAACATGACCGACCACCGCCCCGATCCGGATGCCTTGCTGGCACAGGTGCAACGCGAGGAGAATCATCGGAAGAGCGGGCGGCTCTTCATTTTCCTCGGGATGTGTCCGGGCGTGGGGAAAACATACGCGATGCTGCTGTCTGGACGGCAGCACCAAAGCGAGGGACTCGATGTCCTCGTCGGGGTGGTGGAAACTCATGGCCGTGCGGAGACGCTGGCCCTGGTGGAGGGTCTGCCGATTTTACCCCGCCAGAAGCTCGAACACGGGGGGCACACGCTTGAGGAATTCGATCTCGATTCCGCACTCGCGCGTCGGCCCGATCTGCTGCTGGTCGATGAACTCGCCCACACCAACGCGCCCGGCAGCCGACACCTGAAACGCTATCAGGATGTGCTCGAACTGCTCGATGCCGGCATCGACGTTTGCACCACGGTCAACGTCCAGCACATCGAGAGCCAGGTGGACATCGTGCGGCAGGTCACCGGCGTGGCCGTGCAGGAAACCGTGCCCGACCTGATCCTCGACCGAGCGCACGAGATCCAGCTCATCGACCTCAGCGTCGAGAAACTCATCCAGCGGCTTTCCGAAGGCAGAGTCTATCTCGGCGAGCGTGCTCAGGCAGCTGCGGACGGATTCTTCAAGGAAGGCAATCTAACAGCCCTGCGCGAGCTCGCACTTCGCTTCACCGCCGAGCGGGTGGACCGCGATCTGGAGGACATTCGTCGTGCGAAGCGTGTCAGCAGTCCTTGGAAAACCCATGCGCGTCTGATGGTCGGCGTGGGGCCCACACCTTTTTCGGAAAGCCTGATACGCTGGACCCGCCGCGCGGCAGGGCGACTTGGCTGTCCATGGATGGCAGTGTGGGTGGAGCGCACGCAGCCACTCAACGCGTCGGAGGAAGACCTGCTCGCCCGCGGGCTCGCACTTGCCCGAAGACTCGGCGCGGAAGTCGTCCACGCGACTGGCGACGACATCGCGGAGAAGCTGCTGGAAGTCGCCCGCGAGCGGAACGTTTCCCAAATCATCATCGGCAAGGCAGACCGCCGATCACGCTGGAGGGCCTCACTCAATGACCGGATCATCGCAGGCAGTGGCGACATCGACGTCTGCGTGGTGAGGCCCCTCATCGGTCGGCCCTCGTCTCGGATCAATCCCCCACCAGCGGGACCGATCGCCGCCAGCCAGTTTCATGAGATCGGCATGGTGCTGGTCGCCACCACGCTTCTAACAGCCCTTTGCTGGAGCCTGCAGCGATGGACCGGCTACACGCTTCCAGCCATGGTCTTCCTCCTGGGGATCGTGCTGATGGCCCTGCGGGTCGGACGCCTCGCAGTGCTGGTGATGGCAAGTCTTTGTGCGCTGGTCTGGGACTACTTTTTCATCCCTCCGCGCTTCACCTTTCACGTCAGTGATCCCGAGGACATGGCGATGCTGGTGATGTTCTTCGTCGTCGCCATCAGCATGGGCCATCTAACAGCCCGCCTGAAGAAGCGTGAGGTCGCCGAGCGTCGTCGACAGATAGAAACCGATGCCTTGCTGCGGGTCACGCAGAGTGCCGCGCTCGCTCCGGAAATGGAAAAGGGACTCACGGAGGCGCTGCGGATCATCAACTCGGTGCTGGAAGCGGAGACGGCGCTGGTCGTTCGCAGGCTCGATCACTCACTGCCCTCGGAAGTCCACCCCGCCAGCACACTGAGGCTTTCCAGCCAGGACTTCGGTGTCGCGACCTGGACCTATGCAAACAAGCAGATCTCCGGGCGATTCACCGACACGCTGCCGCAGTCCGAGCTGACTTGGTTCCCCCTTCAGACCGCGACGTCGGTGATGGGGGCACTGGGCATCCGGCTGAACCGTGATGCTCAAGGGCTCGACTTCTCCCGGCGCCAGGCCGTGGAGGCCTTTGCGCTGCAACTCGCCCTTGTTCTGGAAAAGGAGCATTTCATCCAAGCGGTGACTCATGCCGAGCTGTTAGAGAAATCCGAACGACTCCGCCGGACCCTGCTCGACAGTGTTTCCCATGAGCTCAAGACACCACTCGCCGTCATCCGCGCGGCGATCGATGGAATGGGCGAGACCGCGAACGACCCCTATGTGGTCGAGATCAACACCGCCTCCAAGCGGCTCCAGCGGCTGGTCGATGGGCTTCTCCAGATGACACGGTTGGAATCCCAGATCGTCGAGCCGCAGCTTGAATGGTGTGACGTTCACGAACTCCTCGACGAGGCAATGTCGGCAGCGGGTGACGCCTTGAAGCACCATCCTGTTAGAACCGAAATCGCGCCTGACCTTCCATTGGTGAAGACCGATCAAGCCCTGCTCATGCAGGCACTCGCCAACATCCTCCACAACGCCGGGGTTTACACGCCGGAAGGCTCCGCCATCGAGGTGCGGGCCTTTCATGCAGAAAAACAGCTTCACCTGGTCGTATCCGATCATGGCTCCGGCCTGCCGAGCGGTGAGGAGTCGAAGGTATTCGGAAAATTCTATCGCGCGCCGGGTTCTCCAGCCGGTGGCAGCGGGCTCGGGCTATCGATTGCACGTGGCTTCTTGAGGGAGCTGGGAGGTGACATTTCCGCCCGCAACAAGACCGGGGGTGGAGCAGAATTCGAGATCACGCTGGCGGCTGAGTTCTTGACGGAAAGCAGCCATCCCATTCCGGGCCTTGTTTCCGAACCTTGAGCAGGAGCAAACTCTGCGGATGACCGCCCTCGTGATTGATGATGAAATCCAGATCCGTCGCCTGCTGCGGCTGGCGCTGGAATCGCGGGGCTACACGGTGCGTGAAGCGGAGAACGGCCAGCTCGGTCTTCAGGAAGCCGCATTTCACCGGCCCGACGTCGTCCTCCTCGACCTCGGACTGCCCGATCTCGATGGCCTTTCCGTGCTTCGCAAGCTACGCGAATGGAGCGATGTGCCGGTGCTCATCCTCTCGGTGCAGGACCAGGAAAACATCAAGGTCGCCGCACTGGAAAGCGGGGCTGACGATTATGTCACCAAGCCCTTCAGCACGGCGGAGTTGATCGCCCGGCTCGCGGTCATCCAGCGTCGGCGCGTATCAAATGATTCGCCGCAGATCGTGGTCGGCCCCTTGCTCATGCACCTCGATCGCCATGAAGCCGAACTGGCGGGTCTCCCGATGAAACTGACGCCGACGGAATTCGCCTTCCTGCGCAGCCTGGCTCGCCATGCGGGAAAGATCGTCACGCAGCGCCAGATCCTGCGCGAAGTCTGGGGACAGCAGGGCGATGGCCAGACGCACTACCTCCGGGTTTATGCGAACCATCTTCGGAAGAAGCTCGGCGACAAACTGGTCATCCGCAACGAACCGGGCATCGGCTATCGCTTGATCGAGCCCGGTTGAGGCCATTCAAGACCGATTCTCCGGAAGATGCGGCTGGCAGTATTCCTGGTCGTCGGTGGTGCTCACGTAGAACTCCAGCGAGGCATCATCGTGCTCGGTCTTTCCACAGGTCGCGCAACGGTGAAGGGCGGTCGCGCTGGACTTCATCGCGGAGCGGAACTGCCTGCGACGCCGCAGCACCTGCCAGCCACCGGCCTGGATGGCATTTCCCGCTCCGATCGCCGCGCCACTCAGGAAGCCCACCAGGTGCGCGGCGTTGGCAACAGGGCCCACGGTGCCGGTGAAACAAACGACCAGCCAGATCAACATCCAGGCGACGGTCTCGCTGTTCATGGAAAACTCCGGGGCAGGGTGAAGCTTGGATCGCAGCAGGATGAATCCGAAGAGCCCGTAGTTCACACCGGACATGCCGCCGAAGTTCGTGCTGGCCGTGAACTTCGGGCCACCCCAGAAGCCCTGGGCTAGGTCCGAAAGCGCCGCCACTGTGAGCACGAGGGCAAGAAATCTCAGGGATTTAAAACGGATTTCCAGCACCACGCCGAATTTCCACAGCCACATCATGTTGAAGGCGAGATGCAGGATGCCGAAATGAAGGAACATCGGCGTGACCAAGCGCCAAACCTGGCCCTTTTTCACGTCCACCAGCGGATCGTCCAAAGCCTCCCTTGCCTCCTTGAGAGCTCGCTGCCACTTCGAGAGTTCCTGAATGGCCGTCACTCCCTTGAGCACTTCAGCACCCTTCACCGAGTCATCCAGCTTGTCGATCGCTGCCGAGTATTCGCGAGCCAGAGCGTTGTAGTCCTCGTAGCGCTTCTTCGAGGCCATGAAGAACGCGTCGGCCTTTCGACTCTGGTCTCCGAGCTGGGTCAGCACGCCGGTGACGATGGAAACGAACATCAGCAGCAGGGTCACCATCAGCCTGCCGGCGATGTCCGCCGAGTTCCGGGGTCTCGCGTCGCGGGGATTCGGGGGCCAGGGGCGATTCGACATAAGATCGCGTGAAGAATGGACGCGCCAACACAAAGCCGTCAATGTCCCTCGTCATGGAAACCATCCGCTGCCCTTGGCTGCCCGCGCACCTCGATCTTTATCGCGAGTATCACGACACCGAATGGGGCGTGCCGTCGTTTGATCGACGCTACCTCTTTGAAAACATCTGCCTCGAAGGCGCGCAGGCGGGTCTTTCCTGGTGGACAGTGCTTCAGAAGCGCGAGCGCTACCGTCAGGTCTTTCATCAGTTCGTGCCGGAGAAGGTCGCGAAAATGACTGATGCGCAGCTTGAGAAGCTCGTCCTCGATCCCGGCATCATCCGGCATCGTGGGAAGATTTTCTCCGTCCGCCAGAATGCGTTGGCCTGGCTGGAACTCGAGGCACGCGAGGGAGATGCCGTGAAATGGCTGTGGAGCTTCATCGGCGGGAAACCCCAGATGAACCAGCGCAAATCCCTGGCCGACTACCCGTCAAAGACCCCGGAGTCCGACGCGATGAGCAAGGCGCTCCGCAAGGCCGGTTTCAATTTCGTTGGCTCCACCACCCTCTACGCCTTCATGCAGGGCGTCGGCATGGTGAACGATCACGCGATCGACTGCCTCTGCCGAACTCTGAAAAAGTAGGCCTGGATGAAAGCATCCTGATTCACTTTCGTAACACCGTTGCGCAAACCCATTTCCATGAAACCCAAGCTCCTCCTTCGCCTCTCGCTGCTTCTCTCGGCTCTCTCCACGATGGCCAGCGGCCAGAATGTCCTGCTTGAAGCCGAGCAGTTCGACCAAACAGGCGGCTGGGATGTGGATCAGCAGCTCATGGAGGTCATGGGCTCGTCCTACCTCCTCGCCCACGGCCTTGGCGTGCCGGTGAAGGATGCCGTGACCAAGACCACTTTCTCCTCGCCCGGAACCTACCGCGTCTGGGTCCGCACCCGCGACTGGGTTGCTCCGTGGAAAGCAGAGGGGGCTCCTGGAAGATTCCAGCTTCTCATCAATGGCAAGCCGCTCGCCACCACCTTCGGTACCGAAGGCGAGCAATGGCACTGGCAGAGCGGTGGCAGCGTGGAGATTTCCGGCGAAACCACCGTCGCCTTGCACGACCTGACCGGCTTCGAAGGCCGCTGCGATGCGATTCTTTTCTCCAAGGATCCGGGATTCAGTCCGCCGAACGAACTGGCAGCCCTAGCCGTTTTCCGCCACAAGACCCTTGGCCTGCCTGAAAAGCCGCAGGACGGGGGCAGCTACGATCTTGTCGTCGTGGGTGGTGGCATCGCCGGCACCAGCGCCGCCGTTTCCGCCGCACGAAATGGGCTGACCGTCGCCCTCATCCAGGATCGACCGGTCCTCGGTGGCAACGGCAGCTCCGAAGTCCGCGTCTGGCCGGAAGGACACACCAACCAAAAGCCCTATACCCACATCGGCGACATCGTGAAGGAGCTCGTTCCGGAAAAGACTCCGGGGGATGCCAATGCCGGCCGTGCGGAGATCTTCGCCGACAAGCGCAAGACTGACGTTGTCGCCGCCGAGCCTAGGATCACCCTCATGCTCGAGCAGCGTGTCGATGCCGTGGAGTCCCGCGGCAGTCGCATTTTCTCAGTCACCTCGCAGAACATCCGCACGGCGAAACGGACCAAGGTTTCCGGCAAGCTCTTCGCGGATTGCACCGGCGATGGCACGGTCGGCTTCCTCGCCGGAGCCGACTACGAGATCGCGAACGGCACCAAGATGGGCGCGAGCAATCTCTGGAACGTCCTCGATCAAGCGGACGAGAAGCAAGTATTGAAATGCGAGTGCAAGGACAAGGACGCCCTGTCCATGGCCACCCAGTCAGGAAATGTGGCTGCCCCCTTCCCCCGCACCCCGTGGGCGATCGATCTGAGCAACAAGCCATTTCCTGGCCGCTCCAACAACAACGGTCAATGGGGCGGTACCGGCCTCAAGAACCTCGGCGGCTGGTTCTGGGAAAGCGGTTTCGACAAGGACTCGATCAAGGACATCGAGCGCATCCGCGACCTCAACATGCGCGCCATGTATGGTGCTTGGGACACGCTGAAGAACGTCGACAAGATGTATCCGAACCACCGCCTCGGCTGGTCGGCCTTCATTGCGGGAAAGCGTGAGTCGCGCCGGTTGCTGGGCGACGTCGTATTGAAGGGCGAGGATTTCCGCACCTCGAAGGACTATCCGGACGGAGCCTTTCCCTGCACCTGGCACATCGACCTTCACGCGCCCGATCCGAAGTTCGACAAGGGACACGAGGGCGAGGAGTTCATTTCCAAGGCCACCGATGGAAAGCTATACAAGTATCAGGGCCCCTACTGGGCTCCCTATCGCTGCCTTTATAGCCGCAACGTCAACAACCTCTTCATGGCCGGGCGCGACATCAGCGTCGATCACGAAGCCCTCGGTCCGGTACGCGTGATGCGCACCTGCGGCATGATGGGCGAAATCGTCGGCAAGGCAGCTTGGATCGCCGTCCGCCACCAGACCAGTCCGCGCGGCGTTTACGAAAAACATCTGCCACTCCTGAAGGAACTCATGCAGCAGCCCGGAGCCATGCGTCGTGAGAAGCTAGATGGCGAGCTGTCACCGCTGGTAAAAGCTCCCTGAGTTTTGGAGGTCACCCGCCAATCTCCCGCTGCAAGTCCCGCAGGCTGAACAGCGGTTCGATCACGCCTCGCATCCGTCGCCCTCCACTCTGCCGGTTCTTTCCGAGCCTGTCCTTCACCTTCGCGAAGACCTCTTCCAGAAACGCCTTGCTGCCGATGACCGCTCCGTCGGTGAAATAGCGCACCCGGTGTCGCAGATACTCCTCCACCGGCACACGGCCTTTGGCGGCGATGACCTGCTGGATCTGCTCCGGTTTTGCCCCGCGTTTCACCACGCCGCCCACCCCATCGGTTCGGGTTTCGGCCCGACCGAACAAAGCGCAGCGATATGCCTCCAACCCGGCTTTTGGTGAAAGCTTCCGGTTTTCTCCACC
>JAIYDT010000127.1 GCA_027487355.1 Verrucomicrobiaceae bacterium | reverse complement strand
TGGTGACCGGGACGCCGGTGGTGGACCGCAGCCTGCTGGAATCGAAGTCCGATTTCTACACGCTCGGCTCCGGGCTGGGCTTTCTCGGAAGCCTGCTCGACAGCGCCGCGGCGAGGGCTCGCGGGGTGCGGATGGGCTTCGCCTTCGCCTTGATTTACAACACGGTCACCGTCCTGGCCTCGATGTCCGGCGCGATGAGCCCCCTGCTGGCGGCGATCCTGATGCCGCTCAGCTCCTTGGTTTCGATCGCCATCGTGGCGTCTCATTTGAAGGTCCGGTGACATAAGGTTGATATTGCGGCGGCAATTCCTATCCTGCGCGGAAGAGTTTCCTCCGCACCATGCCCGTCGCCACCCAAGCCCACCGGGAATTCGAATCCGGCCTCTACGAGCGCCTCCAGCTTTCCGAGCGGTTTCTCACCTACCAGAACGCGTTCCGGACCGCCACCGGACTTCCCTTGCGCCTGGTTTCAGCCGACCCCGAGCACTGGTGTCTCGACGATCAAAGCGTGAACCGCAGCCCGTTCTGCGAGATTCTCAATCTCTGCAAACGGGCCTGCGATGCCTGTGTCGAGACGAACCGCAAGCTGATGAAGGACGCCGAGTGCCAGGGGCCAAGCACCTGCCACTGCTTCGCGGGCCTTTCCGCCACGGCGGTGCCGGTGAAAATGGGCACCTCGGTGGTGGCCTACCTCAAGACGGGGCAGGTGTTCCATCAGACGCCGGATGAATCGAGCTTCAAGGAAGTGGTGGGCGCGATCGGCCGCAAGACCCTCGATGCCCCCTTGCTGAAACAGCTCCACACCGCCTACTTCGAGACCCAGACCGTCGATCCGCAGCGTTACAACAGCATGGTCAAGCTGCTCCACAGCTTCGCCGAGCAGCTGGGCGAACATGCCGAATCCCTCGCCATCATCGACGAAGGCAGCGAGCCCAGCGCGATCGCAAAGGCTCGGCAGTACATCCTCGCCAATCTCGACCAGCCGCTTCCACTCGGTGAGGTCGCGAAACACGCCGGCCTCAGCGCCTCGCATTTCTGCCGCATCTTCAAGGACTCCACCGGACTGACCCTCACCGACTACATCAACCGCAGTCGCGTCGAATGGGCGAAGCGTGAGCTTTTGAAACCCGAGGCCCGCATTTCCGAGATCGCCTTCCTGGTGGGCTACCAGTCGCTTTCCCAGTTCAACCGCAGTTTCGCCCGCATCGTGGGGGCCTCGCCGACCGAATACCGCCGGGAGCGGCTTTACAAGACGGCTTCCTGAGCAGCTTTTCATGATTGCCGCCTGACACTTCAACCAGACAGACTGTTGACCGGTTCGAATCCATGGACGATCGCTACGAAATCAGAGGAAAAATCGGTCAAGGCGGCATCGGTGCCGTTTACCGTGCGTTTGACAAGCGGATGAACCGCGAGGTCGCCATCAAGCGCATCGTCCAGGAGAAGGGAAAAGAGAAGGGGACGGACGAAGAGAGCGAGGCCACCCGCCAGATGACGAAGGAGGCCGGGGCGCTCGCCGCCTTGCAGCATCCGCACATCGTCACGGTGTATGACGTCGGAATCGACGAGGACGGGCCCTATGTGGTGATGGAGCTCCTGACGGGAAAGACCCTCGATGAGGTCGTGACCCGCGCTCCGATGACCGGCACGGATTTCCGCGAGTTCTGCCTCCAGACCCAGGAAGCCCTGATCGCCGCCCAGGATCTGGGCATCGTCCACCGCGACCTGAAGCCCGGCAACGTGATGCTGACCTGGCTGCCTTCCGGAAAATTCCAGGTGAAGATCGTCGATTTCGGGTTGGCGAAATTTTCCCCGAAGGCCTCGCTGCAGACGCTTGATCAACAGGACTCGATCTACGGCTCGATCTTCTACATGGCACCGGAGCAGTTCGAGCGGGTGCCGCTGGACTCGCGCACCGACATGTATGCGATCGGCTGCGTTTACTACTTCACCCTCACGGGAAAGAATCCCTTCGATGGTGACACCGGCCCACAGGTCATGGCCGCGCACCTCGGCCACGTGGTGACGCCGCTCAACGAGCTGCGTCCCGATCTGCCACGGTGGCTCTGCGACTGGGTCATGTGGCACATCAACCGCCTGCCCACCGACCGGCCGACCGATGCCCGTCAATCTCTGCAGGTATTCCTCCAGAACGATGCCGCACCCCTACAAGTTCAAATGTCGGAACCCGTCAAACCCGCCCAGCCCGCTCCTCCGATGCGCCCACGACTGATCGTTCCCGGAGGCGGTCCAGGGCCGACTCCCACCTCTCCCGCCGTGGTCACGACCGCCGCGCCGATGGTCGCCCCGCCGTCCACGCAAACGATGCCGCAGCCTTTGCTTCCGCCGGAAGGATCCCTGCCGAGCATTCACACCACCAGCGTCCATCTGGTCGCTGCAGCAGCCTCGTCGGATTCCGCCACTGAAGCGATTCCCGTCGCGATCCCCGTGGCCGAAGCGATTCCCGTCGCTTCTATGGTTCCCACAGGTCCGCTGAGCGCCGGGGGCTCGGCCCTGACTCCAACGCGCCGTCCGCCCACCTCGCCTGCGCCAGCTCCCGCCGCAGCTCCTGCGCCCGCGCCCCGGGCCCAGGCGACCGCCACCCGACAGGCGACCGCCACCAAGCAAGCTTCAGCGACCAGACCAGCGCCCACCCAGGTCCCAACACCGGCGAAGCCTTCGAAAAAGCCGATGATTTTCAGCCTGCTGGGCACCACCCTGGCCCTGCTCGCCGTCGGGCTTTTCTTCGTCTATAAGAAGATCGAGGAAACGAAACGCGAGGACGCGTTCAAGGCACTCCTGACAAGTGCCGTCGATCCCAAGACGACCGAGGTGGCCCTGAAGAAGACCGACCTGGATCGCCTGATCCGCTCCATGGTCACCGAGTCCAATCTCGGCGAACGTCAGAAGGTGACGAAATCCCTCGCTCTGGGCAAATCAACCGACGGCGAGAACATCGACGCCAGGGTTCTGGAACTGGCCCTTGATCCCGAAACCCCCGCCGAGCGGCGTGAGGAGGTGTTCCGTGAGGTGATCGTGCCACGCAAGAACCCGGCTGCCCTTCCCTCCTTGATGAACTTCATCCGCGAGAGCAAGGACGAGGCCTGCCTCTACTCCGCCATCCTGGCGGCGACTCCTTATGCCGGAGATGAGCAGTTTTCAGATTTCCTCAACATCCTGAAGATTGCGCAGAATGACCAGACCCGCACCGCTGCCGAACAAGCGCTGAAAGAGATTCTCGGAAAGAGCCAGAACGCCCCAGGGATGAAAAAGTCCCTCAACGATCAATACAGCACGACCGCCAATCCGGACTTCCAGCGCTCGCTGAAGAAGATCCTGGGGCCCTGATTCAAGGCGTGTAAACCGTCACCGGACCCACGCCTAAACCCTGCACCCGGCGGAGTTTTTCCACCGACTTCTTCAAGGCCGCTGCCGCCGTTTCCATTTCGGCGCGGCTGTTGAGGATCGAGAGCCCAAAGCGCAGGCTGCTTTTCGCCTTCGCGTCGGAAAAGCCCATCGCCTTCTGCACGTGCGAGGGCTGCTGCTTTCCCGTCATGCAGGCGGAGCCCGCCGAGCAGGCGACGCCAAGATCATCGAGCAGGATGAGAAGGCCCGCCGCCTCGCATTGTTCGAAGGACAGATGGCTGGTGTTTGGCAGGCGATGCGTGGGATCGCCATTCGCTTCCGAGCCGGAAACTTCCCGCAGCACGATCGACTCGAATGCGTCGCGCAGCTCTCTAACAGCTTCCATGCTTCGTCCCGCCGCCAGCTCCGCCGCCTTGCCAAGCCCGACGATGGCCGCCGTGTTTTCCGTTCCACTGCGGCGATCCTTTTCCTGCCCACCGCCTCGCAGCAGGGGCTCGAAACGGCAGCCGCTGCGGATGTAGAGCGCGCCGACGCCTTTCGGCCCGTGAAATTTGTGCCCGGAGAGCGAGAGGAAATCGACCGGCACCTCGCGGACATTGACCGGAATTTTTCCAACTGCCTGGATGGCATCGCTGTGGAAGGCCAGGCCGTTTTCCTTGGCGATCGCGCAGGCCTCGGCGATCGGCTGGATGACGCCGGTCTCGTTGTTCGCCCACATCACCGAGGCAAAGCCGCCGCCGTCCTTCGCGGCCTCACAGGCTGCGCGGAAGTCATCGAGATCGAGCCGCCCGAGCGGGTTCACGCCGCAGCGGGCAAGCGGATAGCCGACATCGGAAAAGGTCTCGCAGGGCTTCAGCACCGCGCTGTGTTCGATCGCGGTGGTGATCGCCTTGCCGGTCTTTCGTCCGACCAGCCGGGCCAGCCATTTCAGCGCCGCGTTCGTGCTCTCGGTGCCGCCGCTGGTGAAGACGATCTCGTCGGGGTCCGCGCCGATGAGGGCGGCAACCTGTTCACGGGCGGTGTCGATCGCCTGACGAGCGGCCTTAGCCCCCCGATACGAGGCGTTCGGATTGTGAAAGCCCTCGCGCAGCCAAGGCAGCATGGAGTCCAGCACCTTGGGCAGGAGGGGCGTCGTGGCATTGGCATCGAGGTAGATCACGGCGTGAGTCTAGGATCTTGCGCGCACATTTCCAGCTTTGGCGCCCAAAAGGAGGCCGTGTGGGAATTTCGCAGGCAATCCTCCCGGAGCACTGCCCGGTAAATTCCAGGTAAATGGCCGGGATAGAGTTGACCGAAAAACCAACGCGGCCCGAGGATGCAATTGCATGAAATTCCAAGAAACGGCCCATCCCAGTGTCTACTGCTTGGATCTCCATACGCCGCCGCGTTGGAACGCCTGCCGCAAACTCCTGCCATCCCCAAGAAACCTCCCGATGAAACCCATTTCCACGGCCTTGTTGGCACTCCTCTTCGCGAGCACCAGTGCCATGTCGGCACCCGACAAGCTCGCAGAAATCCAGGCGGAAATGCGGGTCCGCGAGTATGACAAGGCGAGCGAGCTTGCCGATCAAGCGACCGCGGCGAAGGACGCCGACGCCGATCAGGCGCTTTTTCTCAAGGCCACTGCAGCGTTGCTTGGCATGAAATTCGGCGATGCGGTCAACACGGCAGATCAGCTGATCAAGGAGTTCCCCGAATCCGCTTGGCTTCACAAGGCCGTCTTTCTCAAGGCCCAGGCATTGATCGAGCAAAAGAAGTTCGCCGAGGCTGCCGAGCTCTACGCATCCGAGTCCTCACGAATCCTGGCTCCGGAGCGCAAGCAGGCGCTGGTGGGCGAAATCCTCCGCTTCGCCGCGAAACTCGAAGCCAAACCCGATCCGAGTGTCCCGGATGCTCCCAACCCGGATTTTTCAAAAGCCTACTCGCTCTACACCAAGGCGCTCGCCATCGAACTGCCCCGCGATTTCCGCGATGACATCGTGTTCCGCAGGGCACGCGCCATCCAGCAGGCCGGCAACGCGAATCAGGCGATCCAGGATTTCCAGGCCTATCTAACAGAGTATGACCGGACCTGGACCGGACCCGCCGGTTCGGGCAGCCCGCGTCTGCCGATGGTGAATCCGCCGCCCGACGGGAATCACATCGCAATGGGCCGCTTCCGTCTCGCCGAATCCTTCCATCAATCCGGAAATCCAGTTGCCGCCCGCATGGAGCTGGAGGACTTGCTGAAGATCGTCAGCGCGCCGCTTGGCGGACCTCTCCCGTTCCGGGGCGAACTTGAGACCGAGGAAGGCAGGAAACTCGCCGAGGAAATCCGCTGGCTCACGGTGCAGACTTACTTCTCTCCGGCGGAAGCCATCTTGCTGCGAAGCAACAATACAATCGGCCAGGGCAGCAACCTGGTCGGCAACACCGCCGCATTCATCGGCAACACCGGTGGCCTGCCCACGGCGGACGCGCAGTTGTTCACGCTTGCCAACGGCGATCTCGATCAGGCCCTCAAGGCCTGCCGCGACTATCTAACCTCCCACCCCGTCGGCAGCCGGGCCGTGCGTGCCGCATGGATGATCGCCGAAGCGCTTCATACCGCCGGCCGCGCGGACGATGCGATCGCCGCCTACCGGGATTTCATGGCAAGCAAAGGTTTCAGCTTGCCGGAAGGCGATGCCGCCACGGCGATGGACGAGGAACTCCGCGCCGCACCCGCCACTCATCTGGCGAACCTCAAAATGCGCGCGTTGTTCCGCATCGGCCAGATCCTCGGACAACAGAAGAAGCATCAGGAGGCGATGGCCACCTGGCAGACCTATGTGAAGGACTACCCGAACGGCTCCGAGTGGTCGGA
>JAIYDT010000328.1 GCA_027487355.1 Verrucomicrobiaceae bacterium | reverse complement strand
TCAGTGGTGGATAAAACGCGCCACAAGATCACCCATGCCGGGCATCTGTGGGAGGTCGATGTATTTCATGGCGACAACGACGGACTGGTCGTCGCCGAGGTGGAGCTGGACTCGGAGGAGGAGAAAGTCGAGCTACCGCCGTGGATCGGCGCGGAGGTTTCTGACGATCCGAGGTATTTCAACGCGAAGCTCGCGAGGGAGCCTTATCGGGATTGGCCACCATGAATTTTGAGGGCTGGGGGATTGCTTCTCGCCTTTCAGGGTGCCAGGCACATGCTGCACTCAATCCATCTGCATGAGTGCGTTCAATTTCCAGAAGACCTCCGTTTGTCTCGTTTCCTTGGTGCTTTCGTTTGCGGGTGCAACCAAGGCAGATGAAGCAAAGCCTGCCGCCGACATCGCGCCGCTGGTGTTCCCAGGCAAGGAGCCCGGGGTGGTAAAGGCCGTGAAGGGAGATCACGCGATCGAGCTTTCGAACGACGCGATTTCTGCCGGATGGACTTGGAAGGATGGGCTTAAGCCGACCTCGCTGGTCAACAAGCTCTCCAATCAAGCGATCCCGCTGCCGGGTGAGGTGTTCACTTTGGAATTCCGTGATGGGCACACTGTGCGGGCCTCAGCGTTGAAGGTGGAGGGTTGGAATCTCAAGTCCATCGCGGCTGATCCAAAATCAGTGGGGCTCGCCGGTCATTTCGCCGGTCAAGAAGTGTCTGTAATGCTCGTCACCGAGGATAGAAATCTCGGAGTCGGGTGGTCGGCGATCTTGCGCGATGGCAGCAACTATGTCCGCCAGCAGATCAAGATTTACGCAGGGCTTGGTGGTGCCGACATTGCCAAGATCATCCTCGTCGATCAGCCCTTGCCCGGTGCCGACATCATCGGCCAGGTCGCGGGTTCGCCGATCGTCGATGGCTCGTTCTTCACCGGCTTCGAGCACCCAATGTCGCTCTCGCAGGTCGAGACCTACAAGCTCGTGCCCGACCCTGACGCGGAGGAGGGGAAACTTTCCGCCGACCACATTCCTGATCCGCAGGTGCCGGCGATCCGCCATCGCGCGAAAGCCTGGCTGGAGCGGGCCTTGCCGATCCAGGAGGGGAAAAAGTTCTCCGTGAGCAGCGTGCAGGGTGTGGTGCCCGATGGTCAGTTGCGTCGTGGTGTGCTCTACTACATCGAGCGCGAGCGGGCCCATGCCTATCGGCCATTCCTGCATTACAACTCGTGGTATGACATCGGCTACTTCACGCCTTACGATGAAAAGGACTGCCTCGGTGTGATCGAGGGTTTCGCGAAGGAACTCGGCGAAAAGCGTGGCGTGACGATGGATTCGTTTCTCTTCGACGATGGCTGGGATGACACTTCAAAAGGAGGCCAGTGGGTCTTCCACAAGGGCTTTCCGAATGGCTTCACGCCGGTGAAGGAGGCCGCACGCAAGGTCGGCGCGGGTCCGGGTGTCTGGCTGTCTCCCTGGGGTGGCTACGGCAAACCTCGTATTGAGCGTCGCAAGAGCGGCGAGGCTGCTGGCTATGAAACCGCGAAGACTCCCGATGATCCAAACGCGAAGCCCAACCCCGAGTATGACCAGCTCTTCGCGCTGTCTGGACCGAAGTATTATGAAAGTTTCCACACCGCCTGCATCAAGATGGTGCAGGACTACGGCATCAACCAGTTCAAGCTCGATGGTACGGGAAATATCAACTCGGTGGTTCCAGGCAGCAAGTTCGGCAGCGATTTCGAGGCTGCCATTTCCCTCATCGGCGACCTGCGTGAGGTGAAGCCGGACCTGTTCGTGAACCTCACCACCGGCACCTGGCCCTCGCCATTCTGGCTGCCGATCTGCGACAGCATCTGGCGTGGCGGCGACGACCACGAGTTCGCCGGAGTCGGGCCGAAGCGGGAGCAATGGATCACTTATCGCGATGGCGACACCCACGAGCGCATCGTCAAGGGCGGGCCGCTCTATCCGATCAACTCGCTCATGCTCCACGGCATCATCTATGCCCGCAAGGCGCACGACCTGAACAGCGATCCTTCCGGGGCCTTCACGCATGAAGTTCGCAGCTACTTCGGCACTGGGACGCAACTCCAGGAAATGTATATCTCTCATGATCTCCTTTCGCAGGAGAACTGGGACGAACTCGCCCAGTGTGCCAAATGGGCCCGTGCCAATGCCGACACGCTCGTTGACACCCATTGGATCGGCGGCAGCCCCCGGAAACTGGAAGTCTATGGCTGGGCGTCGTGGTCGCCGAAGAAGGGGATCATCACGCTGCGCAATCCTTCGGACAAGGAGCAGACCTTTTCCTTCAGCCTCGACAAGGCCTTCGAGCTTCCGGCGGATGCGGTGAAATCCTTCACGCTTTCCAGCCCGTTCAAGCAGCGCGAGGTGCAGTCGATGCAGGGCAAGCTGAATCGGAACATCATGCTGACGGTCAACCTCCATCCGTTTGAGGTGTTGGTTTATGAGGCGACTCCGAGCGATCGCTGACCTTTCGAAATGTCGCTCTGCGGGATATCAGGCCTGTTGTTCGGATGATCCTGCGATCCGGCAGTGCTCCTCCTGTTTGGCACCGACAAGGCTTTTGGCGATGGCCGCCGTCGGGAGTTTCCAGTTTCACTCGTTGGATGAGATGTAGGGAGATGATCTGAAACAGGCATCGAATGGAATTCCCCTGCTTCAAGATCTTGAAAGGTCGTGAATGGAGTCCGGAGAGTCTGGCTCCCGGACGATCATTCGCCTTTCCGACATGGATCTGCTGGGAGAGGGGTCGTCATCGAAGGGGCTCGATCCCATGAATGGAGTCGATGGATTTCTGAAGCATTTGTCTGGTGATTCCACCGAAGCTAGGCAGAGTGGACAAATTCAGAATCTGACCCAATCAGCTATGGCTGCGAGACTTACGAAGGCCATGTAGGTTTCTGGAAGCCGATCGTAGCGAGTGTTGACCCGGCGATGCCGCTTG
>JAIYDT010000332.1 GCA_027487355.1 Verrucomicrobiaceae bacterium | reverse complement strand
TTGACCGGCGGCACCTTGAAGGTGAATGCCGGTACCAGTCTGCTGGCATCCGGCACCGGCGTTGGCGTGGCCTATGTGGGTGGAACCGGATTGTTTGATCTAAGCAGCGCTACCACCAACGGAGGAGTTGTGTTCGGTGGATCCGGCTCGCTGACCGTGGGTCCAGGAGGAACGATGACCCGCGCTGGTGCTGCTGGCGCGTTCTATTTCAACGTGAGCACGAACTCATACAGCGTCACCAACATTGCGGGTGGAAGTCTCGACCTCGGATCGAGCCTTGTCCGGATGGGCAACGGCTCATCGGTCACTGGGCTGAGTGGCAACATCAATCTGGCAGGAGGGACTCTGACATTGGGGACGGTCATCACAAACATCGCCACCAGTACCGGCAACCTTTATGTCAACTACGCCGGCGGCACTCTCAAGGCCTCGGCCAATCTCACCAACCCGGTCACCACCAGCAACGGCATCACAGCGGTTTCCACCCTCTTTGGAGCGATCGACAACACCGGCACCAGCCAGGATTTCACCGGCGGACTTACCGTCGATACCAACGGCTTCGCAGTGGGCTACGGCAATCCCCTGCGTTCAGTCGCAGGAAATGGCGTGACCCAGTCCGCCATGACGATCACTGGTGGCAGCGGCTACATCGGCGCACCGCTCGTACGCTTCACCGGCGGAACTCTGGCGACAAACGGCACCCCGGCCTCCGGCTATGCAATCGTCAGCGGTGGTGCAGTGACCGGGATCGTCATCACCTCACCCGGCACCTACACCATCGCTCCGACGGTCACCCTCACTGGCGGCGGCGGCACCGGAGCCAGTGTCGCCATGGGTACCCTCAGCGCCAATGCCCCCGATGCTGGACTTGCCAAGATTGGTAGCGGCACCCTGACGCTCAGCGGAGCCAACACCTTCACCGGTCCAACCTCAATCAGCGCAGGAACCCTCAGCGCCGGAACCATCGTGGTCAGCGGCGGCAGCAGCCATCTTGGAAATGCCTCCACTGCGGTCACCCTGGGGTCTTCAGGAGCCCAAGGCACGCTTTCCTACACCGGAAACTCCGCCACCTACACCCGCGGATTCATCGTCGGAGGAGCAGGTGGTGGCCGTCTCGATGTGACCAGTTCCAGCCAGACCCTCGGAGTCTCTACAGGAGCTGTCACCGGCAGCGGTCTCTTCACGATTGGTGGTGCGGGCAATACGTCGATCAGTTCCAATCTTTCCCATGCCGGAGGTCTGACGAAAACAGATGCCGGCACGCTCACCCTTTCCGGAACGAACAGCTACAACGGCGCCACCAGTGTCACCGCAGGCACCTTGAGTCTCTCTGCCACAGGATCGATCAGCAGTTCAAATGTCTCCACCAGTGGGACAAGCATCTTATCGGAAGGTGCGACGGCGTTCATCGCAGGCAGCGGCGCCACCTTCACCCAGGGTAGTTCTGGATCTTCCACTCTGTCCGGCACGAACACTTACACCGGCGCGACCCTCATCTCCGACGGCACGCTCACCTTGAGTGGCAGTGGTTCCATCAACAGCAGCAGCGGCATCACCCTCAACGGCAGTGGTGCCAAGCTCCTCCAAACCAGCAGCACGGCGATCACCCCGGCCGTGACGCTTACCCAGGGCACGCTGACCGGAAGCGGCACAGTCAGCGCCGTCAATGTCGGAAACGGCACCGGTGGCATCCTCTCGAATAACAATGGGGCGGCAGGGGCTTCGTTGACGGTTGGCACGTTGGCGTTCAGCGGCGCGGCGGTGGTGAACACCTTCAGCTCCAGCTCCTCGGCTCCCATTGCCACGACCTCCCTTTCGAGCAATGCGGCAGGCACCGTGACCATCAATCCAACAGCTGCCACCTGGACCAATGGGACCACCTATGACCTCATCAGCTACGGGGGCGGCAGCATCAGCGGTGCGGGATTCGGTCAGTTTGTCCTCGGCACGGTCTCCGGCCTGTCAGGTCGTCAGTCAGCGACTTTTGGCAACTCAGGAACCGCCATCACCTTGGCGATCGCAGGAGACGCTCCTTATTGGTCTGGAGACGGTGATGGGAAATGGAACACCTCCTCAACCAACAACTGGAAGCTGCTTTCCAACAACAACAACACCGCGTTCGTCACCACCGACATCGTGCTGTTCAATGACAATGCCACCGGAGCCGGCCCCATCAGTGTCGATATCGATTCCGCCAACGTCGATGCCTTTTCGGTCACCTTCGACAACAGTGCCAAAAACTACGTCCTCAGTAGCAGTGGTGGTTTCGGCGTCGCCGCAGGAAACCTGACCAAGAACGGCACTGGAACCCTCACCATCAGTTCGATCAACACCTACTCCGGTGTCACCAACCTGAACGCAGGGACCACCATCATGAGCGGGGCTGGCACGCTCGGCACCGGCTCGGCAGTCACGCTTGGGGGTGGGGGATTGAACCTCGGGGGCGGTAGCCAGACCGTCGGCTCGCTCACGATCGCGGCCACCGCAGCCAGTGGAGACACCCTCAGCAATGGCAGCCTGAGCGCCGCCTCCTACGCTGCAAACAACTCTACCGGCAATGCCATCATTTCCGCAGATCTGCTCGTCAACGCTTCCGCCGGATTCACCAAATCAGGAGCGGGCACGGTGACATTGACCGGTGCCAACACCTACACTGGTGCCACGATCGTCAATGCGGGAACTTTCGCCATCGGTGGGAGCGGGACCTTGAACAGCTCCTCAGCCATGGCATTGGGAGGCGGACAGCTGGATCTTGGAACGACCACCCAGTTCTTGGGGGCGGTTTCCATCACCGCTGCCTCAGCTTCGGGAGATACGATCCTGAATGGCTCCCTCAACGGAACCTCATACGCGGCGAGCAACACGTCCGGCACAGCGGTGATCTCCGCCAATCTCCTGGGTTCCGGGGCCTTCTCCAAGTCGGGAACGGGAGCCGTCAGCCTCTCGGGCACCAATACCTACACCGGCAACACGACGGTCAATGGAGGCATCCTCAATATCACGGGTAGCCTCACCGGCAATACCACCAGTTCTCTCCTCGCTCTTGGCACCACGGCGGCAAGCACCGTAACCAATGTCAGTGGGAACGTCACGGCATTCAACCTGACCGGCGCGGCCGTTGCAGGCAGCAGCGCCGTTTACAATCAAACGGCGGGAACGGTGATCACCTCACAGACCGCAGCGTTCTCCCAGTTCATGGCTGGTAACTCCACCGCATACGGATGTTTCAATCTGACCGGCGGCTCCTTCACCACGGGTTCCGGCAACTTCTCCGTGCAGACCAGCGGCACCGCCGCGGCCTATGTGGGCGGCACGGGTGTGCTCAATCTCACCGCCAGCGCGAACAATACCATCGCCTTCAATGCCGGCATCGGTTCTCTGACGGTCGGCCCTGGAGGAACGGTGAACCGCAGCAACGGCACCTCTGCGATCTATCTCGTCACGAATCAGAATTCGACCGGTATCCTCAACGTGGCGGGAGGCAGTATCGACCTCGGCACAGGACTCTTCCGGATTGGCAACGGCAGCGCGGTTTCTTTCACCGGAATGAATGGTTTCATCAACCTGGCTGGCGGCACTTTCACGATGGGGGCTGTGGCCACCAACAACGGAAACAGTTCCAACAATCTTTATGCCAACTATGCCGGCGGAACTCTTAAAGCCTCCGCCAATCTCACCAATCCCTTCACCTCCGGTGGCGGCGTCAATGCGTTCTCCACTGTCTTCGGGCCGATCGACAACGTCGGCACGAGTTCCGACTTCGCAGGCGGACTTACGTTGAACACCAACGGATTCGCGGTGACCTACGGGCTTCCTCTGCGGGGCGCGACTGCAGACGGTGTCACGCAATCCGCCATGACGCTCACCGGCGGCAGCGGATACACAGGTGCTCCTGTCGTCACCTTCACCGGTGGTTCACTCGCCAGCAATGGAACACCAGCCTCCGGCTATGCCGTCGTGAGTGGTGGTGCCGTCACCGAGATCGTCATCACCTCGCCCGGAACCTACACGGTCGCTCCCACCGTCACCCTAACAGGTGGCGGAGGAACCGGTGCGGGCGTTGCGTTGGCAAGCCTGACCGCCAATCCTGCGGATACCGGCCTGACGAAGAATGGCGACGGTATCCTCACCCTGACCGCCGCCAACACCTACACCGGTCCGACGACCGTCAATGCCGGCACCTTGCTGATCAAGAGTCCCGGAAGTCTTGACGTCGCAAGCAACGTCTCTGTCAATGGCGGCACCTTTGGAGGAAACGGGTTCGTTGGAGGAAACGTCTCGGTTGCGGCGAGCGGAAACCTGTCGCCGGGAGCCTCCGTCGGCACTCTGACCATCGCGGGAGACCTCGACATTTCCGCCATGGCAGCAGGGTCCGGAAAGATCTCCTACGAACTCTCCGCCCTCGCTGGAACCAGCGACAGGATCCAAATCTCGGGCACCTTGGACATCGGCAGTGGAGTGCTCGGATTCAGCAACTTCGACTTCACCAATCTCGGTGGCCTGCAACCCGGAACCTATCCCCTCGTTTACAGCGGGAACCTGGTCAGCGGCACTCTCGACAGCGCCAACCTCAGCGGCACGATCGGGGCCTTCAACGCCACTCTCCAGATCAACGGCAATGACATCGAACTCGTCGTCACCAACTCCGCCACTCCCTACGACCTCTGGGCGGCCGCCAAGGGGCTCGACAACAGCGACGCCGCCCACAGCAACGTCAAGTCCGCCGATCCGGATGGTGATGGCCACAACAACCTCTACGAATTCGCCTTCGACGGAAATCCGCTCTCGGCCGCCAATGATGGCAAGATCGTCGGCAAGGTGGCCACAGTTGGTTCCGATCAGGTCCTCACCCTGACCCTTCCGGTCCGCACCGGAACCACCTTCTCCGGATCACCGGCAAAGGTCTCCGCACTGATCGATGGGATCTCCTATCGGGTCGAGGGTGCCACTGATCTGACCACTTTCAGCAGCATCATCTCCGAAGTGACGGGAGGTGATGCCACCACCATCCAGACCGGGCTTCCCACGCTGTCCTCTGGCTGGAGCTATCGCACCTTCCGTACGTCAGGAGCGCTGCCGACGGTCCCGGCTGACTTCATCCGTGCCAAGGTCAGCGAGTGAGCCATTTGGAGTGCTTCGCCACTCCCACCAAGGTCCGCCCCGCCTGGATTCTCCCCCCCCGGGCGGGGCGGTTCTGCCTCCTTTGGCGGGTTACGGTGGATTTGACTGGATCATCAATGACACTTCCGATTCGGCGACCAATGCCTTCAGCGGGGCACTCGCTGATCAAAGAGAGACATTGAACCGCACGTTTGAAATGGTGAACTGGCAAATCCTGTTCCAGAGTGTTGCCTGCGTGTCATCGACGCATCGGACGGGTCGGTCTTGTCCGGAAAGCTTTCCGATGGTCGGACAAACTTTCATCACCAGGAAATTCCAATCAACCAGGCCTTGTGTCCCTGGGTCTCCACTTACACCCAGTTAACAAGTTCATGAAGTCTGGATTCTCTAATCTTCCAATACTCGCCGTCCTGGTCGCCGCATGGCATGGCGAATCGGCATCGGCCGCATCCCGGTATTGGGATGTGAACGGCACTGCCGCTGGCTACAGCACCGTCGTGGGCACCTGGGATGGGACAAATGCATTCTGGAACACGGATGCAGCCGGAGGGGCAGGGGGGGGCATGGTGACGACGACTGCTTCCGGGGACGACCTCTTCATCAGGCAGGCCACGACCAATACCGGAAGCCTCACGGTCACCGGCACGCAGAATGCCAGCAGCATCAGCTTCGTGGCGAACGTCGGTCCCACCACCAACATCACCGGCGGATCCATCACCATTGGCGGCTCGGGAACCTCCTCCGGGATCTTTCAGCAGTCCACGGGCGCCAACATCGTCAGTTCTGCACTGGCTTTGAATCCGGTGGTTTCGACCTTCAATCTTTCCAACACCAGCACCGGCCTGCTGACGATCGGAGCCATCAGCGGTGCAGCCGCCTCCGGCACCCAGACC
>JAIYDT010000543.1 GCA_027487355.1 Verrucomicrobiaceae bacterium | reverse complement strand
TCACAGCGGTTGTGCCAGCCTTCCTTCCAGCGGGCCTCACCCCGGGCCGGCGGCGAGTTGCTGATCCGCCGGTCGAGCACCCGTTTCGCGGCGGCGGCGAATTCCTTCGCAGCGGTCGCACCGGCGGGAACCTCCTGCATTTCCCCGAGGACCTGCATCAGGCCCCATCCTCGACCGTTGTAGCGCTCGGAGGGGCTGATGCCATCGCCCTTGAAATTGACGTAGTCGATGAGGGCGTAGGTGCCGTTGGAAGTGGTGGCGACCTTCTGATAGTTGGCCTCGATCCGTTTCCGCTCCGACGCCGGCGCGGCGGCGAGGATCTTCGGCAGGGCGGCGCGGGAATGCCAGACGATGAAATCGCTCTGAAGCGCCACGTTCGCGGCCAGCCAGTTGCGGAGTTCGGTCATCTTGGCCCCCTTGAACTCGGCGAGGAACTGGGACTTCGAGTTCCATGGACAGTCCGCCAGCGAGGCGACGGATGGTGGCTTCGAGCCCTTTTGTTTCGCGTAGGCGACGAACTGCGGCCAAGATTCAGTGAAACGCCCGTTGAAGCCGGCCGGATACCAGATGAAGTGCCCGATCCCGAGTGAAGGAAACTCTTCGCCCGCGTTCCAAGTGGTCAGTCCGTTGACGGTTCCGGCACACTCGTTCTGCCAGATCTTTTTCCCGATCGCGGCCTTCTGTCCGGCGGTCAGCTCCGCCCTGGCGGGGACGATGGCCATGAGAGCGGCGGCGCAAAGCAGGCGGATGACTTGCATGGCCGGAAAGTAAATGCATCCTCATCAATCAGCAAGCAAACCGTCATGAGCCGCATTCCCTGGGACAAACTCTTTTCCTTCAGCACGCTCGACGTGGTGAAATTGATCGTCAGCGCCGCGATCATCGTCTTCGTGACGAAAATCCAGTTGGTGAACGACCGCCTCTCCGCCCTGCTGATCGCCCTGCCCTTCACCTCGCTGGTGGCCATGTGCTGGATGAAGGCCGACAAGCAGACGCCGGCACGCATCGCCAACCACTCCGAGGGCACCTTCTGGTTCGTCCTGCCGACCCTGCCGATGTTCCTCATCCTGCCCTGGATGCTGCGCAATGGCTGGGGGTTCTGGACCGCCCTGCTGGCGAACTGCCTGCTGACCATCGCGTTTTTCTGGCTCACGGTTGTCGTGCTCAGGCGTTTCGGGATCGATCTGATGCCGAAATAAAGCCGGATCGAGTCAGATAAGGCTTGCTAAAGACCGCCGATCCTGATTCATCCGCCCTCCGACTTGCTGGTCGGAACCTGATCGAACCAAGGCGACTGCGGAATGGCAACGGACAACATCATTCCCTTCGAGTCGCCTGATCCGATCTCCCGATTTCCCGGAACACCCATGAAAACCGACCTTATCGATAGAGCTGCCGAGATTGTCACCGATCCACTTGTCCTCGTCAATCTGGTGTCCCAGCGCGTTCGTCAGCTCAACAGCGGCCGTTCCCCGTTGATCCCGACCCGCCCGAGCATGGGTGCCGCCGACATCGCCCTCACCGAGATCATCGAAGGCAAGATCAAGCTGGCCGACAAAAAGGCAGTGATCGAGGAGTGATCCCCGGTCGCCGCGAGCGGACCCCATTCCCATGAGCGCGGAAATCGCGAGCAACAGGAAGTCCGGACGCGACTTTCACATCACCGCCAAATTCGAAGCGGGGCTGGAACTCAAGGGCACGGAGGTGAAATCCATCCGCGCCGGAAAGATCAACGTTTCCGACGCCTTCGCGCGTGTCGAAAAAGGCCAGGTTTTCCTCTATGGCTGCGACATCCAGCCCTGGCAGACTGCCGGAGAGTGGTTCAACCACGCCGCCAAACGCCCGCGCCGTCTCCTTCTCAACAAGAAGGAGATCTTCAAGATGGAGCAGGCCACCATGCTCCAAGGCTGCGCCCTGCCGCTGCTGCGGATGTATTGGAAGGACCGCCGCGTGAAGGTTGAGATCGGCATCGGCAAGGGCAAGACCCACGCCGACCAGCGTCACGACCTCAAGAACAAGGTCGAGCTGCGCGAAGCCCAGCGCGAGGTCAGCCGGTTCAATCATCAGTAAGGTTCAAGGGTTCAGTTTCAAGTTTTCAGCGCAGAGGAAAAGGTTCCCCCCTCTTGAGACTGAACACTGGACACTTGAAACTCTGCGAAGCGGAAAAACCTTGCCATGCGGGCTCGGCTCGGCTTTTCTCCGCGCCCAACCTCAACCCGAGGACGGCCCGGCATTCCGCTGGACTTATCCGCATAACACCATGAGCGACAACGCAATCAACCTGAAGGACTTTCAGGTTCACGACAAAGACACCGGCAGCGCCAGCTATCAAGCGGCCCTCCTGACCCAGCGCATCATTCACCTCACCGCGCACCTTGGCACCCACACGAAGGACTTCTCGTCCCGCCGCGGACTGCTCAAGTTGGTCGCCCAGCGTCGCAAGATGCTCGACTACCTGAAATCGGAGAACGAAGAGAGCTACACCAAGGTTGTCCAAGGCCTCGGACTCCGCCGCTAACCACTTTCGCGACCACAGCCACCCGGGAAACCGGGTGGCTGTTTCGCAAAACGGGGCACGCGTTCACACGAACCAGCCCCGCCGGACTCCTTACGGAACGCCCGGCAAGAACGACCCCGCGCGGCACAGTGCTTCGCGGGTTTGATGCACAAAGAAGAAAAAACAAAGATATGAACATCCATACGATCACGGCCGAAGTCGGATCCAACCCGATCACGATCGAAACCGGCAAGATCGCCAAACTCGCCGACGGTGCCGTCACCGTCCGCTGTGGCGACACCATCATCCTCGTCACCGCCGTCTCCGCCACCAAGGTGAAGTCCGGCCAGACCTGGTTCCCGCTTTCCGTTGAATACAAGGAAAAGGCCACCGCTGCCGGTGTGTTCCCCGGCGGTTACTTCAAGCGCGAAGGACGTCCGACCGAAAAGGAAATCCTCACCTGCCGCATGACCGACCGTCCGCTGCGTCCGCTGTTCCCGAAGGGCTATCTCTACGAAACCCAGATCGTCGCCATCCTCCTGAGCGCCGACGGCGTCAATGACTCCGACATCCTCGCGATGAACGGTGCCTCGGCCGCCCTCTGCGTTTCCGACATCCCCTTCGCCGGCCCGATCGGTGCCGTGCGTGTTGGCCGCGTCGATGGCGAGTTCGTCATCAACCCGACCCACGACGAGCGCTCCAACAGCGACCTCGACCTCATCTACGTTGGTGATAAGACCAACGTCATCATGATCGAAGGCCAGGCCGACGAGCTCCCTGAAGACGAGTTCATCAAGGCCCTCCATTTCGCCCAGGCCGCCGTCGCCAAGCTGGTGGCCGCCCAGGAAGAACTGGTGAAGCTCGCCGGCAAGGAAAAGCGTTCCTACGAACTCACCGTCGCCAAGGACAACCTCCTCGAGATCGCCTACGAAATCGCCGGTGACCGCATCGAGGCCGCCATCTACGCGCCGTCCAAGACCGAGCGCGCCAAGAAGGTCGGAGCCCTCCGCGACGAAGTCGAAGCCGCCATCAAGGAGCGTGCTCCGGAAGCCACCGACTTCGATGTCGAGCAGGCCTTCGAATACCTCCAGAAGAAGGCGTTCCGCATTTCCATCATGGAAAAAGGAGTTCGTGCCGATGGCCGCGCCATCAACGACCTGCGCGTTCTTTATGGAGAAGTCGGCACCCTGCCACGCGTGCACGGTTCCGCCATCTTCTCCCGTGGAGAAACCCAGGCCCTCGCCATCACCACCCTCGCCCCAGCGGACGAGAAGCAGCACTTCGACAACTACGCCGGTGGCGAAGATGAGAAGCGCTTCATCCTCCACTACAACTTCCCGCCCTTCTCGGTCGGCGAGTGCGGCCGCATGGGTGGCATCAACCGTCGTGAAATCGGCCACGGTTCGCTCGCCGAGCGCTCCATCGAGCCCGTCATTCCGGACGAAGCCGATTTCCCCTACGCCATCCGCGTTTCCTCGGAAGTCATGGAATCAAACGGCTCCACCTCGATGGCTTCCGTGTGTGCAGGCACCATGGCCCTCCTCGATGCCGGTGTCCCGCTCATCCGCCCGGTTGGTGGTATCTCCGTGGGTCTCGTCACCGAAAACAACGAAGACGGCTCGATCAAGGCGCACAAGATGCTCCTCGACATCATCGGTTCCGAAGACTTCTACGGCGACATGGACTTCAAGCTCTGTGGCACCGACGAAGGCGTCACCGGCTACCAGCTCGACCTCAAGCTCCCGGGCCTCCCGCTCGCCATGCTTGAAGAAGCGATCCACATCGCCAAGGCCGGCCGCACCAAGGTCATCGCCAAAATGGCCGAGTCGATCGTCGATCCGAAGGCCCTCAGCCCGCATGCTCCGCGCATCGTTTCCGTCAAGATCCCGGCTGACCGCATCGGTGAGCTCATTGGACCTGGCGGCAAGAACATCAAGGGCATCCAGGCCGAGTCCGGCGCCGAGATCAACATCGAGGACGACGGCACCGTTCACATCTACGCCTCCAAGCAGGAAGGCCTCGATCGCGCCAAGTCGATGATCGAGCGGATGTTCCAGGAGATCGAAGTCGGCAAGTTCTACACCGGCAAGGTCGTCAGCATCACCGCCTTCGGAGCCTTCATGGAAGTGCTTCCAGGCAAGGACGGACTCGTTCACGTGTCCGAACTCGCCGAAGGCCGCACCGAGAACGTCGAGGACGTCGTCAAGAAGGGCGATGTCATCACCGCCAAGTGCGTGGGTGTCGATGAAAAGGGCCGCGTGAAGATGAGCCGCAAGGCCTGGCTCCGCGAGCAGAAGGCCGAAGCCGCCGAGGCTCCGGTCGAAGGCTGATCATCCTTGAAATGGATTCCCAAGGCCGACGCCCTGCAAAGGGTGTCGGCCTTTTTGTTTCAGGAGGCCTTCTAAATGGACGACGACAAATCCTGATTCAGGCAAGGGTTTGTCTTCCAATTGCCCTGAGATCGTCATATGTCATCGCGGATGAACTCCATGCGTCCCTCGCTCCTGCTCCCGTTTTTCCTGTCTCTTGCCCCTCTTTCTCCATGTCTGGCTCAGGAGAAGCCCACGGAATCCGAGTCGAAGGAACTCGCCTGGGTGAAGGGCCTGAAGTTCGAGCACGGTGAGGTGCCGATCGGCGATGGAATCGCTCATGTGAATGTGCCTCCAACCTTCAAGTATCTGAACCCGAAGGACTCCTCGAAGTATCTCACGATCCTCGGAAATCCGCCATCAAACGTGCTGGGCATCCTGTTTCCTGAGAAAAGCGAGTTGCTGTCCGACAATGGATGGTTCGTGGTGCTCGACTACGAAAAGGAAGGCCATGTGAAGGATGATGATGCGGCGAAGATCGATTATTCGGAGCTTCTCAACACGATGAAGGAACAGTCGGTGGAGAGCAACACGGCCCGCAAGAAGGAAGGCTATCCCACGGTGGACATCGTCGGATGGGCGACCTCGCCGAGATACGATGCCAGCACGCACAAGCTCTACTGGGCGAAGGAGCTGGCGTTCGAGGGCGAGGCTTCCCACACGCTGAATTACAACATCCGGATGCTCGGACGTGAAGGAGTGCTCGTCGCGAATGCGGTGGGTGCGATGGAGGACCTTCCCTCGATCGAAGCCGCCACGCCGGAGATTCTTTCGATGGTCGATTTCACTTCGGGCAACCGCTACACGGACTACAATTCGAAGACCGACCACACGGCCGAGTATGGAATCGCAGGCCTGATCGCAGGAGCTGCGGGACTCAAGGTCGCAGCCAAGGTGGGAATTTTCGCCCTTCTGGCCAAGAAATTTGCCGTACTCTGGAAGTTCATCCTGATCGGAGCCCTGGCGATCGGACGCTTCTACAAGAAGATCTTCCGTCGCAAGGAAGCGGTCTAATTCCAGGACCTATCTGGACAGTCTCGCCTTCTCGAAACCCGGCTGGGCGAAGAAGACGGGCCTGTCCGCTGCATCCCGGCTGATGGGCGTTGATCGGCCATCGATTTCAACGGTTGTGGCCTCAATGGTCTCGGGCAGCCCCCTCAGCACGATCGCGATCTTTTCGTAGCTGGGCGACCATTTACCTGCCACGTCACGACGAACCTCCAGTGAGTTCATCGTGCCAGTGACCTCGAAGGTGGACTCCCGGAAATCCCCGTCGCGCCAGGATTCGCCATCGCCTGCGTCTTCATACCAGAAGCTGGTCTCACGGCCTTCCTTCCACCAGATGTGAAGTTCTGGTTCGGGGTTCGGGATTTCACCAACGAACTGCTGCAGCGGCCAGTGGGGAAGGACGGCTCCGGCTTTTACGTAAACCGGAATCCTATCGAGCCCGCACCCGACCCAGATATCCTTTTTCACCTCCTTCGGAGTTGTGTCATCGTGATACGAGAACCAATCGCCCTCGGGGAGATAGAGAAAGCGCCCGCCTTCGTCTTCGCGGGTCATCGGGACGACGAGCAGGTGGTCGCCGAGAAAAAACTCAGTGCTCCGCCAATAGGAATCCGGGTCGTGGTGGTTCACGAGAGCAAGAGGCCTCAGGATCGGCGTGCCCTCGGCGACGTATTGGCGGAAGGCGCTGTAAAGCACAGGCAGCAGACGGTAGCGCAGCTCGATCGCCGCGCGAACGCCGTTGAGCACGTCCTCACCGAAGGACCACGGTTCCTGATCGCCATGATCGCCGGAGGAGTGGGTGCGGAAAAAGGGATGGAAGGCCGCCATCTGGACCCAGCGGAGATAGAGTTCGGGCGTGGGCGTTTCGATGAAGCCTCCGACGTCCGATCCGATGAATGACATGCCGGAGATGGCCATGCGCTGGCATTGGTGGTTGGCGATCTGGAGATGTTCCCAAGTGGCGACATTGTCACCAGTCCACGCACAGGCATGGCGCTGCGTGCCGGCATAGGCGGAGCGGGTGATCGAGAACGGCCTCTTTCCGCCACCGAAGCGCTTCAGGCCTTCCTTGGTCGCCCGGGCCATCTGCATGCCGTAAACGTTGTGGGCCTTTCGATGCGAACACGGATGCCCATCGTAGTCATGGCGGACATCGAGGGAAAAGGTCCCGTCTTCGAAGACTGCCGGCTCGTTCATGTCGTTCCAGACCCCGCGCACGCCGACTTCCTCGATGAGGCCCTTGAACTGACTGGCCCACCATTCCCGCACGTCGGGTCTGGTGAAGTCAGGAAAATGACACAGGCCCGGCCAGACGGTGCCCTTGCAGAGATCGCCGTCCTGACGCTTGCAGAAGACATCCTTTTCGAGCCCGTCTTTCCAGACCGGATACTCCGGATCGATCTTCAATCCCGGATCGATGATGACGACGGTCTTGAATCCATCGCTTTCCAGATCGGCGATCATGCCTTTTGGATCCGGAAAGCGGTCGGCATCCCACGTGAAGCAGCGGTAGCCGTCCATGTAGTCGATATCCAGGTAGATGGCATCGCAGGGAATCTTTCTGCTGCGGAAACCCTCGGCGATGCCGCGAACGATCGACTCGGGGTAGTAGCTCCACTTGCACTGATGGTAGCCCAGCGCCCAAAGCGGCGGCATGCCGGGCACTCCGGTCAGGCGGGTGTAGGCGCGCACGACGTCGAGCGGGGTTTCACCATGAAAGAAGTAGTAGTTCATTTCCCCGCCCTCGGAGGAAAAGGTCGTCAGCTTCGGGTCCTTCGCCCCGAAGTCGAAGGCGGTGCGGAAGGTGTTGTCGAAGAAGATCCCATAAGACCCGCCGCGATGGGTGCCGAGGTAGAAGGGGATGTTCTTGTAGAGCGGATCGGTCTCGGTGGTGTAGGCGTAGGTGTCGCTGCCCCAAAGCTCGAATCTCCGGCCGCGCAGGTTGAGGTCGCAGGACTTGTCGCCGAGCCCGTGGAAATGCTCTCCGGGCTGGTAGGCCTTGGTCATTTTCACGACCTCTCCGCCGAACTGCTTGTTGTCCTGCCAGTGGAAGCCCTTCTCGTCCTGGCAAAGGATGCGGCCGGTGCGGGCGTCGGAGATCGTCGTCTTCAGACCATTCCTCACAATGCGGACGGAGAGCTTCGACGTGCGGATTGCAATCCCGTCGCGGAACTCGATGACCTCGTGCACGGGAGGAGTCGGCCTGAACTCCGGATCGACCGCGTAGGAGAAACCGTCATCCAGTCGACCCTCCGGCGCGAAGCGGAACCGCAGCATCCCGGCCTCCAGCAGCTCGATCCTCAACAGGACGCCGTTGTCGGTCTGCAGATCCGTCACCCCTTCAGCCGGGTGGGACATCGTGAGGAGCATTCCTGGAACAAAATCCGGCACCACCACTGCGGCGCGATGGGTCTCCATGTAGTTGCCTGAAAATTCGTCGGATGCCATGGGCTGGGTGGGAAAGGACCCGCATTCAAGCCATGCATGACTCCTGTGCCAAGCACGCGGTTTCCGGGAGTTGAAATCATTGAATCATCGCAATTTTCCGGCTCCTCGACATTGGCCCGCGATTTGCTAAAGAGGTTTGCGGTCACTCGGGCGATTGAATTCTCAGGCTGCCCTGAAACGGGGACCATCTTGTCATGAATCGTCTTCGTGTGCTGAAGCTTGGTTGGGAATTTCCACCATTGATCAACGGAGGTCTGGGCATCGCCTGTCTTGGGTTGTCACGGGCTCTTGCCAAGCAGGTCGATCTCCGTGTGTTGGTTCCGAAATCGTCACCTGATGCGAGTTTCGAAGGCTTCACCCTGACCGGCTTGAACAACCTCCAAGTCGAGGAACTCGAGACGGTCGAAAGGCGCTACCGCTACGAGAGTTTCTCCAAGGTCCAGCAGGTTCCGGTGCAGCTCGATCCCTATGAGGATGGCGTGACAACCCTTGAGACACTCGAAACCCTTCCAGGCGGAGAGGTCTGCTTTTCCGCGACGACCAGGCGGCAGCTCGATCAGTTCAAGGTGGGGGAACTTTACGGCAGGGATCTCGGCAACAAGGTGGTCGAGTTCTCAAAGATCGCCGCGAAACTCGCCATGCAGGATGACTTCGATGTCGTGCATGCCCATGACTGGATGACGTTTCTTGCCGGAGTCGAGGTCAAGAAGGCGACCGGCAAGCCACTCGTGGTCCATGTCCATGCCTCGCAGTATGATCGCGCCGGGGCCGACGCTCGTGGCTGGATCTATGACATCGAAAAGTATGGCATGGAGGAGGCCGACCGAGTGATTCCGGTCAGCAGCTACACCGGAAAGATCCTGGCGGGCCACTATGGCATTCCTGTCTCAAAGATCCGACCGGTTCACAACGGAGCGGATGCGGTGGAGGTCTTCAGTACGAAAAAGAAGTTTCCTGAAAAGCTCGTGCTCTTCCTCGGTCGGCTCACCGCACAGAAGGGCCCGGAGTTCTTCCTGGAGATCGCGGCCAAGGTTCTGGCGGCGCATCGCGATGTCCGCTTCGTGGTCGCCGGCACGGGTGAGAAGCTTCGTCCATTGATTGAAAGTGGCGCCTTTCACGGTCTCGGCGGGCATTTCCATTTCACCGGATTCCTCAACAAGGAGAAGGTCAACGAGCTGCTCTCAATGACCGACATCTACTGCATGCCCTCGGTGTCCGAACCCTTCGGACTGTCGGCTCTCGAAGCCGCCCAGTTCGGGATTCCGGCCGTCATCTCCAAGCAGTCTGGAGTGGCGGAGGTGCTGAAAGGCGCGCTCACCGCCGATTTCTGGGACGTCGATCTGATGTCAAAACACATCATCGACCTGCTCACCGACGATGAACTTCGCGCCAAGGTGGTGGAGGAAGCGAAGCGTGACATCGCCGCCTCGACCTGGGATGCGGCGGCAGACAAGGTGATGGCGGTTTATCGCGAAGTTGTCTGCTGACCTCGCGGTGATGCGATCTCCACAAACCCATATCCAATGCCTGATCTCTGCCTCTACTTCCAGGTTCACCAGCCGAACCGGCTCATCCCTTATGATTTCTTCAGGATCGGCGAGCATGCCTTTTATGAGGACGACGGGCTGAACGCCGAGGTGCTCTCGAAGGTTTCTGAAAAGTGTTATCTGCCCGCGAACGAGATGTTCACCCGGTTGATCGATGAAAGCCAGGGTCGCTTCCGCATGGCGCTTTCGATCAGTGGCACGGTGATCGAGCAGATGCAGCATCATCGCCCGGATGTGCTGGAGTCGTTCCAGAAACTGGTGGCCACCGGAGGCGTGGAGTTGCTGGCGGAAACCTATTATCATTCGCTGGCCATCGTCCACTCGAAGAAGGAGTTCGAGCGTCAGGTGGAGAAGCATCTTGAGAAGCTCGAGGAGGTGTTTTCCGTGCGCCCACGTGTCTTCCGAAACACCGAACTCATCTACAACAATGCGATCGCCGCCCAGGCGGAGACGATGGGCTTCGATGGCATTCTGGGCGAAGGAGTGGAGTGGATCCTGAATGGACAGTCACCGAATTTCCTCTATCGGGCCCCTCATGTGGCCCGGCTGAAGACCTTGCTGAGAAACCCCGGGCTTTCGGATGATCTTGGGTTCCGCTTTTCGGACAAGAGTTGGAGCGACTATCCGCTCACACCGGAGGTTTTCGCCCGCTGGGTGGCGGAGTCGCCGGGAGATGTCGTGAACCTGTTCATGGATTACGAGACGATCGGTGAGCACCAGTGGGCGGACACCGGGATCTTCGAGTTCTGGAAACGACTGCCGGAGGCCTTGGAGGAAACGGGCAGTCAGTGGATCACGCCCTCGGAGGCCGTGGACCTGCATCGCGCCTCAAGGGAGTATGATTGCCATCGACCGACCTCCTGGGCGGATGCCGAGCGGGACCTTTCCGCGTGGATGGGAAATGTGATGCAGCAGGAGGCCATCGCCAAGATCCACCGTCTGGAGGAGGAGGTGCTCGCCGCCAAGGATCCGGATCTCACTGAGGTCTGGGGCAAGATGCAGACTTCCGATCATTTCTACTGGATGTCCACCAAGGGCGGCACCGACGGCGGGGTCCACTCCTACTTTTCACCCTATGGCAGTCCCTATGATGGATACATCTACTTCATGAATGCCCTGGCTGATCTACAGATCCGTCTCAATCGGATTCATGGGGTGGAGGAATAGCGACTTCCAGGCTTGCAGAATCTGAGGAGATGCGATGAGATGATGGCGTGAAAATCGTTCTCATTCAACTCGCCCTGCTTGTCCAAGTGATGACTGCCGGTGAAACCACGCCGCTTTTCAATGGAAAGGATTTCTCTGGATGGACCTTCGACGTGATTGATGGAAAGACGAAACCCGAGGAGATTTGGTCGGTCAAGGATGGCGTCCTTATCTGCAAGGGACGCCCGCCAGCGGTGATGCGGACCCTTGAGGAGTATTCCGACTATGAACTGACCGTCGAATGGCAATGGGCTCCCGGAGGCAAGGCTCCCAACAGCGGAGTGCTTGTCCATGCCTCGAAGCCCCGAGAAATGCATGTCTGGCCGAAGTCGATCGAGGTCCAGCTCCGCTCGGGAGATGCCGGGGATTTCTGGGTGATCGGGGAGACGCTTCAGGTCGAGGGCGCAACGCCTGAAGGCCGACGCTGGATCAACAAGAGCGACAGCGCCGAGAAGCCGGTCGGTGAGTGGAACACCATGAAGATCCGCTGCGAGAAGGACACGCTCAAGGTCTGGGTCAACGGCGTGCTGGTGAACGACGCCAAGGCGCTATCCGCCACCAAGGGCGCGATCTGCCTGCAAAGCGAGAATGACGAGATCCACTTCCGCAAGGTCGAGCTGACGCCGATCTCTCAAAAGTAGCTCAGTTGATTCGTTTCAGAAAATCCACGGGCGAGATCGCAGGCACCGGGGATTTTCGATAGTCCGGCAAGTTCCGGGTGATGATGAAGTCGGCCTTCCAGGAAAGTGCAGAAGCGGCCTGGAAAGCGTCCTCCACGTCGGACATGGGCAAGCGGAGGGCGCTCAGTGCGTCGACTGTTGCGACCGGGGCAACTTCGACGATCTCAAGTAGCTTCTTCAGAAATGGCCGGCCTCCTTTGAGCAGATAGGAGCAATTCGTCAGTGAATGCCAGGCCACGGCGGCGGCACCTCCCGACTCCGCCCATTCGAGCACGGCTACGCTCGCCGTGACCTGACCTTCACGCGCCAGGGCGACATCGAGGAGAACATCCGAATCAATGAGTACTCTCATCAGCGGAGATACTTGGCGGCCAAGGCGTCGTGAAGCGGGTCAGCGCCCGGAGCCGGAGTGCGGAGGCTGGCGCTGCCGACCATGCTGGCGACGATGCCTTTCCTCTTCACTGGAGCTGACTCCGCTTGCAGCAACGATTCGATCAGCCCGGAAACCGTAGTATGCTTTTTCCGGGCGGTCTTCTTGGCCTGACGATGAACCTCCGGGTCGAGCGTAATGGTCACACGCGTTTTCATGAGTATGTATCTATGCCAGATCGTGCATACGGTCAAGATCTGGAGAAAAAGAAAAAGCTCCGTGGCGGAGTCCGCACACGGAGCTTTGAAGGAGTGGTCTAGCCTTACTTCACCTGCCTTGCGCTGGCCTTGAGGCGCAGGGCGTTGAGGGCGATGAAGCCGGTGGCGTCGTCCTGGTTGTAGGCTGCTTCCTGGCCGCCTTCCATGGTGGCGATGGCTTCGGAGTAGAGGCTGTGCGGGCTCTTGCGGCCGGCGTTCATGACGTTGCCCTTGTAAAGCTTCACGCGCACCTCGCCGGAAACCGTCTGCTGGGTGTTGGTGACGAGGGCCTGGATGGCCTCGCGCTCCGGTGCGAACCAGAAGCCGTTGTAAACGAGCTGGGCGTACTTGGGAATGAGACCATCGCGGATGAACATCGCCTCGCGGTCGACAGTGAGCGCCTCAAGGTCGCGGTGGGCGGCGAGGAGGATGGTGCCGCCGGGGGTTTCATAGATGCCGCGGGACTTCATGCCGACGAAGCGGTTCTCGACGATGTCGACGCGACCAACGCCGTTGCGACCGCCGAGGAGATTGAGCACGCGCATGATGCCGTAGGGCGTGAACAGCGTGTAGCCGTCCTGCTGGCCGGTGACCTTGGCGTCGCCGAGTTCGGCCACGAGGGCGTCGAGGTTCGGGTGCTTGAGTCCGATCGCGTTGCCCTTGTCGAAGAGGATTTCCACATACTCGGGAGCGTCCGGAGCGTCTTCCGGGGAAACGGAAAGCACATACATCTCGCGGTCGTCCGGGGTGGTGGCGTCATACCACGGGTCCTCGAGCATGCCGGCCTCGAAAGAGATATGGAGAAGATTGCGGTCCATCGAGTAGGGCTTCTTCATCGAGGCCTTGATCGGGATGTTGTGGGCCTCGGCGTAGGCAATCATTTCGGCGCGGCCGGGAAACTCGGCGCGGAACGAGGCGTCACGCCAGGGGGCGATGCACTTGACGTTCGGAGCCAGCGAGGCGGCGGAAAGTTCGAAGCGGACTTGGTCGTTGCCCTTGCCGGTGGCTCCGTGGGCGATGGCGTCGGCGCCTTCGGCGAGGGCGACATCAAGCATGCCCTTGGCGATGCAGGGACGGGCGATCGAGGTGCCGAGCAGGTAGCGGCCTTCATAAATCGCGCCAGCCTGGATCATCGGGAAGATGTAGTTGGCGGCGAAGTCCTCCTTGAGGTCGCCGAGATAATACTTCGACGCACCAGTGGTGAGGGCCTTTTCCTCAAGGCCATCGAGCTCGTCGCCCTGGCCGACATCGGCACAGTAGGCGATGATCTCGGCATTGTATTTGGCCTTGAGCCACTTGAGCAGGACTGAGGTGTCGAGACCTCCGGAGTA
Organism: Verrucomicrobiaceae bacterium; assembly: GCA_027487355.1. Classification (GTDB taxonomy): domain Bacteria; phylum Verrucomicrobiota; class Verrucomicrobiia; order Verrucomicrobiales; family Akkermansiaceae; genus Luteolibacter. The sequence continues at coordinate 2,983 of JAIYDT010000543.1, read as the reverse complement.
TGCGACGACGATTTTCATGGCGGCGGGAGCGAAACACGACAGGCGGGACCGTGCAAGCGTGGGGGATGATTTCACGGTGGAATTGGCTTGGCGCTTGGAAAGCGCCGCCATGGAGCTAGGAACTCCCCATGACGCTGACGCCCGCCCAGCTTGCCCTCGCCCTGCTCGCGGCGGTGTGCATTGGGCTGGCGAAATCCGGATTCAGCGGTGTTTCGCTCGTGTCAGTGGTGGTCTTCGCCGACCTCTATGGCGCGAAGACCTCAGTCGGCTTCGTGCTGCCCCTGCTCATCGCAGCGGATTTGATGGCGTGGCCGGCCTTTCGGGAACACGGGTCGTGGAAGGCTGTCTGGCCGATGCTTCTGCCCGCCCTCGTTGGCCTGGGGATCGGCTGGTGGGTGCTGGGCATCCTCGATCAACAGACGGCGCGTCGGGCAATCGGGGCTTCGATCCTGTTCATGGTCGTCATTCAGGCCATGCGTCGATTGCATCCGGAAACCTTCGATCGGCTCGCCCTGTCGCGCGGATTCGGAACCGCAGCGGGAGTGACTGGTGGCTTCTCGACGATGCTGGCGAATGCCGCCGGACCGGTGATCCAGCTTTACCTGCTGGCCCGGAAGATCCCGAAAATGGAGCTTATTGGCACCGGCGCACGATTTTTCCTGCTCATCAATCTGATCAAGGTTCCGCTGAATTCCAAACTCACCCTGATCACCGCACACACGCTTGCGGAAAACGCGAAGCTTCTGCCGGCGGTGGCGGTCGGGATCTTCGGCGGGCGTCGGCTGGTGAAGCTGGTGCCTCAGAAGGTCTTCGAGTGGATGATCATCGGATTCTCGACGATTGCCGGGATCCGGCTGATGTTTTTCTAACCATCAACTCCAGCGGTCCGACTGCATCATCTGGTAGTTCTGGAAAGCCAGATAGCCGAACATCATTGCGGTGTAACCCGAGTGGAGGTAGCTCACGGAAAAGATCGCCATGGCAGCACCCGCGACCAGCCCGATCTGATAGACCAGCTTCTGGGGCTTGACGAACAGCTCGGCAATCCGACCCCCGTCGAGCGGAAGCACGGGCAGCAAATTGATCACACCCCACCAGAAGTTGATCCAGAGGAAGGCATGGATGATCCGCAATTTGGGGCCTCCCCCGGAAATGAAGGCCCTGAGTTCATCCGAAGGCGGGGTGATATAGATGCCAAACAAGCTCCGGTTGGTCAAATTCAGGCCGTTCTGAGGACCAAGCCCCAGACAGAGCAGCACCACCACCAGCAGTCCGAGGGCGAATCCTGCACCCGGCCCGGCCGCGACGCGCCAGAAATTTCCCGACCTGCTGAAACGACCACCATGGTTGTAGGCCAGGCCTCCGAGTCCCCAGAGCGTGATCGTGGCGTATCCACCACCGAGTCGGCGACCGACCAAGGCATGACCCAGTTCGTGCACCAGGATTGAGATCGCCATGATCACCATGAAGACCAGAACCTTGAGGACATCCTCCTTCGTTCTGGCGTTGATGGCATCGCCGAGGAAGGCACCCGTTAGCCAGAACATCGGCTGGATTTCCACCGGGACACCGAAAATGCTGAAACGAATCATGGGTCAGGAGTTCCGTGAAATCACTCGGCGGACTTTTTCGCTGCCTTCTTCGCGGCAGGGCGCGGCGGGAAATCGAAGCCGATCTTTCCGTCCTTCACGTCGAAGGTGAGGTGGGCGTCGAATTTGCGCTTCGTTCTGTTAGAAACGAAGCCACGCAACAGGTCGGTCTTTCCTTCGCTGAGAAGCTTGAGGGCCTGCTCGGGATCGATCTCGCGCTGGAGGATCGAGCGTCCGATGCGGATGCCGTTCGGATCCTTTTTCGTCGTGATCTCCGGCACGTGGTAGGCCTTGTCGGTCTGATAGACCTTGAGGCGCTTGCCTTCCGGCGTGACGGCTTCGCCGATGAGTTGGTCTTCCGTCAACTCGACCTCGCCGTTCTTCTCGTCGTCGCCGAAGTCGAAGTTGATTTTGAACTTGTCGTCCATCTTCAACGCGGCATCGAAGGGCTTGTTGAACTTCGATTTGAAGCCGGTGAGCGGGCCGACGAACTTGGTGGAGAAAAGTTGGATCGCCTCGTCCTCGCTGAGCAGGCGGCCGGCGATGTGCTTCTTCGCCTTGAATTTGCACTCCGTCTCGCGGCACTCATAAGTGGCATCTGTCTGGCGGAGGTCCTTCGCGCCGCACATCGGGCAGGTGACCTTGAGGTCGGGAAACGCCTGGTTCTTCGTCTCCTCGGCGAGCTTGTGGGCCTTCGCGACGATCTCGTTGGTGTAGGAGATGATCTCCTTCATGAAGTCATCGCGCTTCCGTTCGCCATGCTCCATCTGGCGCAGCTTGTATTCCCAATCGCCGGTAAGCTTGGGCGAATAGAGACCCTCGATGTCCATTTCACGGACCAGGGAAATCAAGCGCATGCCGCTGCCGGTGACGTGGAGGTCGCGACCGTCTCTAACAAGATACTTCTGTGCAATTAGGCCCTCGATCGTCGCCGCACGGGTGGCTGGCGTGCCAAGGCCGCGCTCGGACATGGCTTCGCGGAGGGCTTCGTCGTCGATCAATTTTCCCGCGCCTTCCATGGCGGAAAGCAGGGTGGACTCGGTCATGCGCGCCGGCGGCTTGGTTTCCTCGTGCAGGACCTGGATGTCCTCGACCTTTGCGTTTTCACCCGGAGTGACGCCGACGAGCTCATCTTTACCAGCGGCGACTCCCGGACGACGTCCGTAAACCTCCATCCAGCCGGGCTTCACCAGGATCTTGCCGTCGGTGCGGAAGGTGTCCTCGGCGATCTTCGTGAGACGCGTGGTCTGCTCGAACTCAGCGGATGGGTAGAAGACCGCGATGAAGCGCTTCACGATCATGTCGTAAACCTTCTGCTCGGTGTCGCTGAGCTTCGCGAACTTGCCGGTCGGGATGATGGCAAAGTGGTCGGAGACCTTCTTGCTGTCGAAGAC
>JAIYDT010000072.1 GCA_027487355.1 Verrucomicrobiaceae bacterium | reverse complement strand
TCAGGATTCAGGTTGAGAGCTCTGGCGGACTCAGCCTCCGGCAAGGGAAGGGGCTGGAAAATTCGCCCAACTTTCCACTAAGTAATTTCCCCGAATGCAGGTTCAATGGGGGGCCATGAATCCGCCCACACACTTTTCCCATGCCGACCCGGACATGCTGGCCATGCGCCGCTGCATCACCACTCTCGCTGAGCTGATCGAGTCGGAGTCACCCGTGGTCAGTGCCTACTTCGACCTCAGGCAGCCGCGTCTCGACCTCACCTCCTCCTTCTGCCTCTGGGCCTCCACGCTGCGCGGCGCCCTGCCACGTGACGCTCGCGAGAGCTTCGATGCCTCCAGGGACGAAGTCCTGGCCGCCCTCGGTCGTTCGAAGCCTGAATCCCTGGGCCTCGCGGTCTTCAGCCGCAGCGGGGCGAACCCGTTCTCGATGGAACTTGCCTTTCCCGCAACCCTCGAGACCCATTTCGATGCCTCCAAGCGGCCTGCCATCTTCCAGCTCGTCCAGCTCAAGGATCGGTTCCATCGCTTCGTCCTGGCGATCTGCGGCGAGGACCGATCCCAAATCATTGAGATGACATTGGGCTCTGTCAGCCAGGAGATCGTCGCGACCCGACCTGTGTCCAGTCCGGAGCGCGGCCAGCAGTTGAGCCAGGAACACCATCACCGCCAGGGGACCGAGACGCAGCGGAGTTTCATCGACGAGCAGGTCGAGATCATCCGGAACCTCATGGCGCGGCGAGGTCTCAATCACCTCATTCTCGCAGGCCATCCCCGTCAGATCAGCGCCCTGCGGGATCATCTGCCGCCGCATCTTCAGGCGCGGATTGTCGCGTCGATCTTCCAGGTCCCGAATCAACTGGACCACTCGCCCCTGATTGAAAGCGCCATTCAGGCTTTCATCCAATATGAGCAGCAGGAGAGCCGGAACACCGTGGTCCGCCTGCATGACCAGATCGGGCGCGGAGGTCTCGCCGTGGTGGGAATCCATCCCTGCCGCCGGGCCTTGGAGGGCGGGCTCGCCTCGGAGTTGGTGATTTCGGAGGAATTGCACACGGCGGATCGTGAGGAACTGGTGAGGCTCGCCACCTCGCAGGACCTGCCCATCGAGGTCTGCGAGGGCGACGAGCTTCTTGAGCAGCACGGTGGAGTTGGATGCCTGCTGCGTGCTCTGCCCGCGCCTGGGGCTGCTGCGCCGTCCTCGCTTCCGGAGGGTGGACGATCGTGAAACACGGATCTGGCCCCGGAACGTTGGCAGCCGGCTACGGAAAGCGGCGGTGGCTTGGCGTCCCGTCAGGAGATCCACGGTCTCAGGGGCTCCAATCCCATCCACCGGACCCACGCAGGCCGACCTTGCCAAAGAAGGCCCGGGCGTATCTCTCATTTTGAACTTCTTTCTGCAGCGAGGAATCATTAGCTTCGAGGCGCAATCGACCAGCCGCCATGACAATTCAACTTCCTCCGATGATCGTCACCGCGATCGCCCTGTTGATGATGGCGATTGGCTTGGAGGCGGACGATGCGGAGGATTGGCGGCAAACTCCTGTCGAAGTGAAGGGAAGCGCGGAGTTCCGCACGCAAATCGAGGCGGCCTTGAAGCTCATCAAGGAAAAGGCTCCTGAAGCCTACGCCCTTGTCCAAAACAATGTCGCGATCATCACCGAAGGCGAACGCAGCGGCATGTGGGCCTACAAGAATCCTCCGACCTATGAGATTTCGAAGACGAGTGCTTTCCATTCGGTGACATGGTGTGCCGGGACCATCGCGCACGATGCCTATCACTCGAAGTTGTATCATGACTATGTGACGGCGAAGGGGAAACCCGTTCCAGCCGAGATCTGGACAGGAGAAGAGGCGGAGAAGATCTGCATCGCGTTTCAGTTGAGCGTCTTGAAGAAGATCGGAGGTCCGAAGGACGAGGTGGACTATTGCCTGAAGCTGAATGGCAAGCATTACGATGTGAATCAGGATGGCAAATACACCTGGGAAGACTACTTCAAGCGCAAGTGGTAGGCATGCCGGGTCTGGCCGGGCGGGCGTCCCGATGCACGATGCCGTGGAAAGATCCTGACAATGCGCATGACCTCGTAGGCATCCTCCCTGCGGTTCGCAGCTTTTCGTGTCTCGCGCATCCGCCAGCCTTCACCTTATCCCAGCCCCCCGTAGCTGGAGCATCCTGCTCCAGTCCGTCTCTGGAGCGTCCCGCTCCAAGTCCCCTCAGATCGAGCCCCGGCCAAACGAACTGCCAGCATCAAGTAATATCCAACTGGCTTACCCTCGTCGCTCGTTCCCACCTGTACGAGAAATGCTCTGACAAATGATTGTGCTCGATTTTCACTTTGGATCTTCAGCAAAACAGCGTTGTTAGATTCGAAGAGTAGATCTCAGGCTACGGCTCGACGACGCGACGAATAGGAACCGAAGCCCTGAGCCCTTCTTCGTTGCGGCGTTGCGTGAATAATCAGAACGGAAGGATTGGACCATTCGGGCGGCCTGCCTCCTTGGATGATCAGCAAACCTGATGGCGAGCCGAGAATTGGTGACACATCTGACCGCGTAAAGGTTGTGTCGCTCCGATTCTCCCTGGTTTCAGCCGCGATAGCGTATGCCCCGGCGGGCAGCAGGGTGGGCTTTGACGTCGCGGAAAAGCGAAAGATTCGAAATTTTTTGTCGGACATGAATAATGGATGAAGTTCCTGGGAAATAGGGGTTTCCTGTGCCTGATTTGAGTGAATTCCATCGACAGGATCGGCCATTCTCCATAACAGGCTGATGCATGATTTCGTACCGGATGTTTTCGCTCGCTGCGGTTCCAGCGTGTCTTTTTTCCACCGCGTGGGGCGAGGCTCCTGCGGCACCGGAGAAGGCGCTGAAATATCATGAGGCGCTGCTGAAGCGACCGCACAACTCCGCGCTGTTCGACCGCTTTTTCGGGGCCTGGATCGATGAGCAGCCGGTGGAAAGCCTGGGAGCCTTTTTGAAGGCACGCGCCGAGGCGAACGGCGGGCAGGACTGGACGGTGCTGGCGACCTATGAACTGCGTCGCGGCAATGAGGAAGCGGCCCTCGCGGCGCTGGCGAAGGCGATCGAGGCGGTGCCGGAGGACTCCGCGTTGCCGATGGAGCGGGGCAAGCTGCGACTGCGGCGACTGGAGTTCAACGAGGCCCGCGCCGATCTGGCCAAGGCTGCGGCTGGCAAGGATGAGGTGCTGGCGCTGGAGGCTTCCAAGCTGATCGGCAAGTCATGGCTGCGCGAAGGGCGCACCGATGAGGCGATCAAGGCCTGGGACGCCGTGCTGGCCGCGCATCCGGGAGATGAGGATTTGCTGGAGGATCTGGTGGAAACCGCGGCGGCGGAGTCGGAGACGGCTCAGGCACTGGTGTATGCGGGCAAATTGGTCGAGGCCAGCAAGGACCCGTATCAGAAGACCCTGCGGATGCTGCGCCGTGGCGACTTGCTGGCGCAGTCCGGAAAAAGCGATGAGGCCATCGAGGCCTATTCCGCGACGCTGGCGCAGGTTGGCGAGGGGTCGTGGCTCGAGCGCGAGGTGCTGGCGCAGATTGAAAAACTTTACCGCAAGCAGGATCGGATCGACGACCTTTCCGCCCAGCTCAAGAAGCTGGCGGAAGCGAATCCGCGTCGCCTGCTGATCCACCGACAACTGGCGAAGCTGGAAGCCGCGCAAGGCGAGACGGATGCGGCGATCGGTCGTTTCCGCGAGGTGCTGAAACGTTCGCCGGGTGAGCGGGAACTGCGCGAGGAATTCGTGCGCCTGCTCAGTGATGGCGAGCGTTTCGACGACGCAGCGGCGGAACTTGAGAAGCTGATCGAACTCGCCCCGACCGAGTCCGGCCTTCATCTCCAGGTGGCGGCCCTGCGTTCCCGCCAAGGCAAGCCCGAAGCGGTGCTGGCGGCCCTGAAGAAGGCCCAGGAGCTGATGGGCAAGGACGAGGGCAGCGGCCTGAGGATCGCCTCGCTGATGCTCCAGTACAATCTCAACGAGCCGGGTGAGGCCCTGCTCAAGGAACTCGCCGCCGCTCCCGGAGCGGGACCGGTGGCGCTGGAAACCCTGGCGGCGCAGTATGGCCGGACGGAGCGAAAGAAGGAGGCCGTCGAGCTGCTCAAGAAGGCCGGGGCGGGGGAGGACGTGGACATTTTGCTGCGCACCGCCGGATCGATCTCGGCGCTCGGGGAAAGCGGTGTGGCGTACGAGACGCTCCTCGCCCGTTTGGAAAAGCACGCCTCCGAGCCGCGATTTCTTGCCGCGCTGGCGCAGTCGGCCCTGGCCGCGGGGAAGGCGGCGGATGCCGTGCCGCACGCGATCAAGCTGGTCCGGCTGGCCAAGCAAACCAGCGAGCTGGCGGAAAGCATCGGCCTCGCCTCACGCGTCATCACGGCGGCGGAGAAGTCGGAGGACGTCCGCACCACGCTGACCGGTCAGGCTTCCAGAACTCCCTCGGAAACCTGTCTGCTTGCCTCGCTGATCGAGGACAGTGGCGACTTCGTGGAGGTCGGCAAGCTGCTCGATCCCGCCACCGATCCGATGGTGGTGCATTTCCATGCGGCCCTGCTCGACCGACGCGGGGATTTTGATACGGCGATCGCCGTACTTTCGCGCCTGGCCGACACCGATGAGGGTCGGAAAGCGGCGTATTTCAAGGACCTCTCGGAACTCCAGCAGCGGGCCGGCAAGATGGTCGAGGCGCTGGCCACCGTGGAGCGTTGGAAACAGTCCGCGCCGGGGGACAAGACGGCGTGGGTGACTGGCAGCCGTCTGCTGAGGCTGAGCGGCAAGCCCGAAGAGGCGGTGAAGGTCACCCGGCAGGCGGTGTCACGCTTCGAGGGCGACGCCGATCTTTCCGCCAGTCTGGCCTCGTTGCATGACGAGGCCGGCCAGTGGGCGGATGCCGAGGCGATCTATTGGAGACTTTATGACGAGGCGCAGAGCCCGACCGATCAGGCGCGCTGGGCGGTCATGCTGGCCCAGCTTTCCCAGCGCACCGGCAAGACCGCCGAGCTGGAGGAAAAGCTTCGTGAGCGGGCGAAGGGCAACCGTCGTTCGATCGGTCCGGTGCTGGCCCAGGCGGAGCTGGCGAGGGTGACGAACAACGAGGACAAGCGTCGCGACCTGCTGCTGGAGGCGGTGCGCCTGCAACCGAAGGATCTCGATCTGCGGCTTCAGATTTCCAACCTCGAGGATCAGGCCGGCAATCCGGATCGCATGGTGGCGGTGCTCGAAGAGGCGCTTCCGTATGATTCGAACGGTCGGGTCCGCAGCGCGCTGGCCCAGGCTTACCTGCGCCAGGGTCAGGCGGTGAAAGGCATGCGAGAGCTGCGCCTGCTGGCCGGGAAGGGCGGCTTCGACGCGCGGTCGGCGGAGTCGGCGGCGGGGTCGCTCGCCGGGACGAAGCTCTATGACGAGGCGATCAGCCTGCTGCGGACCGAGCTGCCGGGAGGCGGGGATTGGCGGTCGCGCTATCTCCTCGCGATGCTGCTTGAAGAGGATGGCCGGGAGACCGAAGCGCTGCCGATTTTTATCAGCCTGCTGCAGGCCCAGGGCGATCTGCCATCCGTGACGTTGCCTGCGGCGAAAGGTCCGAACTTCGTGGACAAGTTGCCGAAGGAAATCCGCGCGATCTATGAGCTGATGGGGGCGAATCAGTCCGCCTACGCGCATCGGACGAATTCAGGCTACGGTCGGATGCGATACTCCGCGCAGAGTTCCTCGCAGGCCGGGCCGTTCACCTTGCCCGACCGGGCCGAGGATGCTAGACGCTTTGCGCTGATCCATCTGTGCAATCTTTCCAGAACGAAGACCGGCGAGGTCGATGAATCGATCCGGACCCAGATCAAGGCGGCCGGGATCGACAATGCCGCGTTCGTCACCGATCTGGTGGCGGCAACCTTGGGCAACGAGCAGGGCAACCTCGTGAAGCTTCTCGAAACTCATCCGGATCAGCCCGGGCTCTTTGAGTGGTTGATTTCGTATGGTGGCATGTATGGAAGCAACAGCGGGCTGGATGAGAAGGTCACCCGCCGCGTGCTGGAGCATGGCGACAAGCTGAGTCCGATGGGTCGCTACATGGCCTGGGGGGCCCTCACGGCCAATGCCAAGCCGGAAGATCCGGCGTGGACCTCGATGCTGGAGGCGGCGAAGGCCTGCGCGGAGGACAAATCGTCCGCCTATGCCAAGGCGATCCTGTCGCGGCTGATGGCCCAGTTGCAGGCGGAGTCCGCGCAAGGCGGAATTCCGGAAGTCCATCGGGCTGCGGCGAAGAAGCTGCTGTTGGCGACTCAGAAAAGGCTCAACGACGAGGAGCCCGAGATTGCGCACACGGTGAACGATCTCGCGATCGCCGCCATCGTCGGCGAGCCGGAGGCATGGCTGGAGGAGCTGAATGCCGTGATCCGCGATGCGCGGAAAAAGCCTGGCGTCAGCCAGGGTAGTGGACGCACCCGGACCCGTCTGGGGCAGACGATCCAGTATGCCTCCATGAACTCCTCCCGGAATGGAAACTACAATCCGTGGGGATCCATGGGAGATCTGTTCGGGCTGCCGACGTTTCAGACCCTGCCTTTGAGTTCGATTCCTCCGGAGGTGTTGTTCAGTTTCAACGACACCCAGGAAGGCCGCTACACAGTCAAGCCGCCGGTCAAGATCGAGGAACTGTTGAAGAAGCCGGAAAAGATCGAGTCGCCCGTGCTCCGTGCCTGGCTGGCGGCGAAGGTCAAGAACAAGGAGGCGCTGGCCAAGGCCCTCGCGGCCACACCCCCGCGTGAGGAGGTGCTTGATTTCGAGATGCTCAAGGCGGTGAGCTTGATCGAGGAGAAGAAGCTGCCTGCGGGTTTTGCGGCGCTCATCCGGGCGCGCTCGTCTTCCGGAGCGGACCGCGAGATTTCCTCGTGGATCAATGTTTCCCTGATCGCGGTGGCGGGAGCGATGACTCCGGAGGAGCGGACCGCCGTGGCTGCTGACTTGCAGGCGACCTTCCTGCTTACCCGTCCGATCTTCGGGCAGCAGGGCGCGGTGGTGCTGGCGGGTCAGGCCAGGAAAATGGGACTCGAGGAACTCGCGAAACGGATCGAGCCTGTGGCTCCCTCCGGACAGAAATCAGGTGGGGCCGCCACCGGGCCGGCCGCCCTGGCGGGAGCTTCGATAAGGGGTTCCTCGTCTTCCTCCTCCGGCTCATCGGACAAGATCCAGAAGTTCATCGGCGAGAAGAAATACGAGGCCGCCGCGCGTGAGGTGCTGCAGATGTATCGCAGCCAGGCGGCAGGCAGCAATTCGGCCTATTTCGTGAACAACCAGTTTCCCCAGTTCCTCGCCCTCCTCGGCAAGGACGGTCAGGCGGAGCTGCTCAAGCTGGTGGAGCCGGGCGAAAGCAAGAGCCTGGTGAAGCGTCTCGAGTACGTCGATATCGCCCAGGCGATGGGCAAGCCGGAGCCGACGCTTGCCGTGCTGGAAGCGCTTCTCAAGGAACGACCGAACGATGCCGAGATCTCCGCACGACTCGTCTTCAATCTCCCGGAAAGCGAGACCGAGCGCCGCATCGCGCTGATGAGCAGTGCCTGCAAGTCCAACTCGTTCTTCACCCAGGCCAACCAGTTCGCCGAGAGGTTCGACAATCAGGCCGACACGAAGCAGTCGATGGCCTTCTTTGAAACCGTCACCCGTTGGCTGGAAGGCGCGGATGAGAAGATGCTCGCCGATGCCAACCTGACCTGGGTCTCCTATCATGCGAAGGAGTTTCTCGGTGGCGACTACACCAACAACCTGCCTTCGGTGCTCACCACGGCGGAGGAACCCAAGGAGGACAAGGCGACTTATGAAAAGTTCCGCGCACTCTGCGAGCGGCTGGCCCGGGCGATGACCCGCCACGCTTCGTGTGCGGAGGAGGGCTTCCGCCTGCTCAATGCGAGCAAGAAGAAGACTGTCCAGCCGACGGAGATCGATGAACTGGCGCGCAAGTCCCTTCTCGCCACGGCGTCTCCCGGCCAGAACCCGCAGATGCGAATGTACGGCAACGGCGTTTTCATGCTGGTCCACCCCAACGGAGGCAGCTCGAGCGGCGACGATCTGTCCCAGTTTTCCTCGGCCAGCTGGCTGGCGAAGCGACTCGGCGAGGTGAAGTCGCCCACTGAAATCCTGACTCCGGAGTTCACCACCGCCCTCAAGGCCCGCAATGCGGCCGCAGGCGATCTGCTGGGAACCTTCAGCCGTGAACTCAAGAACGAGGATCTCGCCACACTCTGGAAATCCGAGGTCATGAAGTCGGATGGCGGGCGGCTCAACCAGATGCTACGACCGATCGTCATCAAGCGGCTCGCCTCCGCTCCCGGCGCGACGAAGTTCTTCATCGATCAGATTTCCGAGATTCCTCCCGGCAAGGCGGTGTCTCCGAACGGCTCGGACCGGGACAACAAGTTACCGCTTTTGTCCGCAGCGCTGGGCAGCACCCTGACCGGCAAGCCCGAAGACATGACGGCCGTGGTCAAGGCGATCTCGCGGGCGGTCTTCGGGGAGAAGATTGATTTCTCCGATCCGAAGAACCAGCAACTGCACTACTATCAGGTCAACTTCATGAGCAGCCTGTCCCAGCAGTTCGCCACGGATGCTCCTGCCGCTGTGCGTTATCATGCCGCCTGCATGCGGCTCGGAGTGCCGGTGGATGATGATGAGTATGGGGCCACCCGGGCCTTCCAGAACAAGAGCTTCCAGAAGTATGAGGAGTTCGAGGCATTTGTGGAGTCGCTCGGCTGGCTTTCGGATTTTGATCGCTGGGAGCCCTTCGCCTGCATGATCTATCGCAACTCGAGCGGCCCGAATGGCCAGCAGATCGTCATCGAGCCGCAGCTCCTCACCGAGCGGGTGTTTCAATACATGAGCTGGAACATCGATCGCGGCGACATCGTCAAGAAGCTCAAGGAGCGGAAGAAGGGCCGGTTCGGCTCGCTGATGACCGCGGCCGCGCTTTCCTCGGGGAAGGAACGCTCGCAGCTCGCCGGACAGGCCTTTACCGAGGCCATGGCGTCACTTTCGAAGCTGTCACCCGAACGCATCGAGTCCCTCTCGCTCGTCATTCCATGGCTGCCGGATGAGGTGAGGGCGAAACTGCCCGAGACCTTCCGGCGCAAGGTGCAGGCGGCGGAGGCGAAGAAGCGCGAGGAGGCGGTCGCGTTGGCGGACCAGTTCATCGCGACCCTCAAGTCATCCAACAGCCGCAGCCCGATGGATTCGGTCTATACGGTGGCGCTGGGAGTTGCCCGCTACGATCTCGACAAGGCAGTGGAGGTTTTCGTCAAGGCGGATCAGGAATACACCCTTTCGCTCGGTCGGGGCGGACAGTTTTCCAGCTACTCGAGCAGCGATTTCCAACTCTCCGAGCGTGATCAGGCCTTCGGGCGGATCATGCGGAGTTACAGCGGCGAGGGGGCGGCCTTGGATCCGAAGATGAGGCTGAAGTTCCTGACCCGGATCCTGGCTTCACCCTCGGGCAAGAGGCTGGTTTACATGGATACGAACTATTCGGATCGCAGTGTCTTCTCCCGCACCGCCACGCTGATGATGAATGAGGACAATCGGAGGCCCAGCGGCGCGGAACGGATCCTGCGGATGGTGGAGGCCTACAAAGCGGCGGATGCCGAGTTGAAACCGATGGTGTTCAACTGCCTGATGGTGGCCGAGGGCGGAGACAGCTTCGACTCCCGTGGTCAGGAAATGCTGAACAAGGCGAAGGCCCTTGCCGACAAGGACCCCCAGGCCACGCTGCTGGTGGCCTACCGCACCGGACTTGCGGCATGGGATCAATTGAAGAAGCCGGAGGAAAAGGCTGAGTTCAGGAAGCTCTTCGCGGTGATCCTTTCGGAAAGTTCCATCCCGGACATCGTGCGCATGATGATCGCGGTCCAGGCGATCTCGGATACGTCCAGGGATGGCCTGCTCGATGAAACCACGATGCCTGCCCTCGTGAAACTCTATCAGGAGTACTGTGCCGGCGAGCGCAGCGCAGTGGCGACGCTTTCCACCCAGCTCTTCAGCGACCTCGCGAAGTCACCGCTGACCTCGGAGGCGATGTCGCCGATGTATGCCGCACTGGCTTCGGCGTTCTGGGAAAATACCTCTGCGGCGAAGACTGCGGGTCACCCGGTGATCCCTTCCTCGCTGGCCCAGTCGGCCTTCGTCGTCACGCTTCTCGGCAAGGACAGCGCGGCCGTCGCCAAAGTGTTCCCACGGATCAAGGCGGGCCTCACCGGACGCCTCCAGCCGATGATTTCCCTGATGACGATGGGCAAGCCGGAACTGGCCAAACAGCTCGCGCCGCTGCCACAGGAACCATTCATTTCCGAAGGCTCGGAACCTCGCTACACCCGGAAGCTGGAGGACGCTCTCGCGGCCCTGAAGAAGGAGGGGGTGGATCCATTGACGGCATTGAAACTGGAAATCGAGCTGCTCGATTTCCCGCTCGGCATCGAGGCTGAGTCGCCAGCGGAAGCTCGCGAGACCAGGCTGGGTCGCATTGTGGATGCCTTCGTGGCATCGCCTCCGACAGGGGCGTCCTTCACGATTGCACTTGGTCGCCTGCTTTCAAAGTTGCCGGGCGATACGAAGCTGGGACCTCTGGCCACGAAATGGGTGAACGAGAATCCGGTTGCGAGCCTGCTGGTGCGGGATCGTTCCTCCAACAACGTGAACTCCTCCCGCATCCGCGAAGCCGCCACCGCCATTCATGGCATTCTGGCCGCAGAGGCCTTTGGGGCAGGGGACTCCTCCCGCATCGAGGCGATCCGCAAGGATCTCGAGCAGAAGACCGGTCGCGATTACGAAGTCAGCCAATTCACGATCAAGCTGATGATGACGATCAACCTCTCGATCTGGCGGCAGGTCTGCACGGGAAAAACCTCCGGCTTCAAATCCGGCATGACGGCCTGGAATGAGATGATCCTCCAGTCCACGAAGCAGATCGTGAACTACGACCCTTCCGAGGTGCGGAACGTGCTTGCGACCAGCCTGCTGCTCGCCTGCCTGACGGATCGCCAGGAGGCCTTCGGCCAGCTCCTCGACAAGATGCCGGAAAGGGCAGGTTCCTATGTGAAGAACATCAATCGCGATGGGGGCTTTTTCAACTTCATCGAGGCAATGAACTATCGCGGGTCCCTGGCCGATCTGCCCGAGAACGCCAGCAAGCAGATGTTCCTCGAGAAGGTCCTCAGCCAGCCCGGATTCGCCCGCTCGCTTACCTCCCAGGTCGGCTGGGTGAACCGGTTGGTGGATCAGTATGGATTCCAGAAAGAAATCGAAGTCCTCTCGGTCAATCCCCCGGCCAACCTGATCCCCGAATCACTGCCCGCGCTTTACGAGTATGGCGGACGCCTTGCCTACAAGACCGACCCTGAGAAAGGCATCGCCCTGACTCGCAAGGGGCTCGATGGTTGCCCGGAAGGCGAGGCCTGGAACGGCTCGCGCGGCATGTTGAAGTGGCAGTTGGCCGATCAACTGCTGGCATCCAAGAAGGCCGACGAGGCGAAGGAAATCTTTGTCACGATCAAGCCGGAAGAAGTCGCCGGATGGCTGAAGGATCGCTACAACAAGACCGCCAAGGCACTCGGGATCGAGCCGCCGAAACCCGAGGCCCCGAAAAAGGAAGCTCCGGCCCCACCCAAACCTTGAGACATGTCCTCCCGTCCTGAACTCGAAACGCTGGTCCGCCAGGTGGCTTCCCGCCATCACCGTCTGCTTGCGCGCCGCCTGCTGTTCCTCATCCTCGCCACTGCTGCCACGATCTGTGCGCTGGGCTCGATGCTCTGGCTGCTGGGCGGTTATGCGGTGCCACCGGCCTTTCCTTTGGGAGTCGCCTCGCTTTCCTTGATCTCAGGCTTTGCGTTTTGGCAACTGCGCAAGATGAGCCACGCCGCCGCCGTCGCGGAAAGCGATCACTTTTTCGGGCTGAAGGATGCCATCACCAGTGCCCGTCACCTCGCCGCCACCGCGCCGGAGGATCCCGCCACGGAACTCCAGTGGAACTGGCTGGCTCCTCGCCTGAAGGATTGCCGACCGGAGACGATCACCGCGCCGTTTCCGAAACGGATGGCCTGGCTTTCACTGGTCATGACCGGCCTGGCGACCTGGCTCTGCCTGCAGCCTCCCTCACCCGCCATCGCCGCCGCCCAACGAGAGGCGGCTGAGACCCAGTCGCGCATCGTCGAGTCCAAGGAACAGCTCGAACAACTCATCGAGGCTCTGGAGAAGGACATCGTCGCGCCCGAGGACAAGGAAGCGCTGAAGATGGATGAGTTCCGTAAGATGGTGAAGTCGATCGACGAGCATGGCGATCGCGCGGAAGCCGCGAGACAGTTCGCCCGCATCGAGCAGAAGGTCCGCGATTCAAGCCGCGCCCTCGATCAGAAGCGCGACGAGGAAACCGTGAAGCTCGCTGCCGCCGAGTTGGCGAAGGCCGAGCAGACCGATGCCCGCCAGCTTGGCAAGAAACTCGACGCGAAGGAGCTGAAGGAAGCTGCCGAGCAGTTGGAGAAACTGGCCGCGAAAAAGCTGGAGGCAAAGGATCTCAAGGACCCCGCCGCGAAGAAGGAGAAGCTGACTGAGGCGAAGGAAGAGGTCGCGAAAATGCGGGCCATTTCCAAACGTCTAGCCGCCGCCGGAAAGCAGCGCCAGGGAGCCCGTCAGGCCCAGGCCGGAAAAGGCGAGGGCCAGCAAGGTCAGGGCGAAGGCACCGCCGGTGAAGGAGCCGCCGGTCAGATGGCGGAAGGCAAAGGTGAGGAGGGCAAGCCGCTGGAGGATCTGATGGCGGAGCTCGATGACGCCGCCGCCGAGATGGAGAAGGATCTCGAGGAAATGGAAAATGACCCCGATGCGGAGATGAGCGATGAGCCGATGGAAAAGGCCAACGGTGCGCTCGGAAAACTCGGCAAGCACCTCAAGGGGATGAACGGCAAGCGCATGGCGAAGAGCAAGCTCGACCAGCTCCGCAACGGACTTGCCCAGGCACAGTCATTTTCCCAGGGCCAGTCGCAAATGCTCGGCCTCGCCCAAGGACAGGGCGGCAAGGAACCCGGCACCGGTTCCTCATGGAGCGAGCGCAAGGAAAAGGACGACTCGCAGAAAAACGGCCAGCTCGCCGAACTCAAGGGCCAGCATGGCGACGGACCCTCCCTCAGCGCTGTCGAGGAAGCCGAAAGCGGCACCGGAGTCTCCGGCCGTCGCGGCGAGGCCAAGCAGCGCGAATTCGCCCGCCAGGTTGAGTCCTTTGTCCAACGCGACGACGTCCCCGAGTCCCTCAAACTCGGCGTCCGCAACTACTTCGAAGGCCTCCAATCCGCCACCCCCGCCGAACCCGCCCCCAAAGAGGATAAGTAATCTCTTCGTTTCGAATTTAGTGCTTAGAATTTAGAATTTCTCTTCTCCCTCTCCCATGACCGCCATCTCCGAACCCGCCGTCGACCATTTCAAGGAAACCTTCAGCCGCATCCGCAGTGCCATCTCGACCTTCATGGTCGGCCAGCAGGACATCATCGATGACGTGCTCATCGCGATCTGCTGCGGTGGCCACGTGCTGCTCGAAGGCGTGCCCGGACTTGGCAAGACCTCCCTCGTCAACACCATCGCCCAGGCGATCGACGTCCAGTTCAAGCGCATCCAGTTCACGCCCGACCTGCTGCCGAGCGACGTCGTCGGCACGCAGATCCTGATGGATCGCGACGGCCGCCGTGAGCTTGAGTTCCAGCCCGGTCCGGTGTTCTGCAACCTCCTCCTCGCCGACGAAATCAACCGCGCCACGCCGAAGACCCAGGCCGCCTTGCTTGAGACGATGCAGGAAAAGCGCGTCACCGTTGCCAATCACACCCACACGCTCGCGCTGCCGTTCTTCGTCATGGCGACCCAGAACCCGATCGAGAACGACGGCACCTATCCGCTGCCGGAAGCCCAGCTCGACCGCTTCTTCTTCAAACTTCAGGTCGGCCTGCCGTCGCACGATGAGTTCAAGCAGATCCTCGACCGCACCGGCGGAAACTCGAAGCCCCATGTGACCGCTGTGGCGCATGGCGCCGACATCATCCGCATGGGCGAAACGATCCGCGAGGTGCCGATCGCGCCGGAGGTTCAGGACTATCTCGTGCGACTTGTTAGAGGCACCCACCCGACCGAAGGCTCGCCGAAATCGATCCATCAGTTCGTCCGTCACGGAGCCTCGCCGCGCGCCGGTCAGGCGATGCTCGCCGCCGCGCGCGCCCGTGCGCTGCTCGACGGACGTTTCCACGTCGCCCGCGAGGACATCGACTCGGTCGCCCTGCCGGCCCTGCGCCACCGCTTGATCCTTTCCTTCGAAGGCGAAGCCGAAGGCATCAAGCCGGACTCCCTCATCAAGGACGTGATGGCCGCCGCCAAATCCTGATCCGTTTCTCCCCTCCAATCTGGATTCTCGATTCTAGCCTCTGGATCCTAAAAAAGTGTCCCTCACCGATCCCGCGTTCATCAAGCAGCTCGATGCCCTGAACCTGCTTGCCCGTCGTGTCCTGCGCGGCTCGCTGCAGGCGGACCGGCGCACCCAGCGCCGTGGCACCGGCATCACCTTCGCCGACTACGCGCCGTATAATTTCGGCGATGACTATCGCGCGATCGACTGGAAGATTTACGCCCGCACCGAGGAGCTGCTGATCAAGCTCTTCGAGGTCGAGGAAGACACCACGGTTTACATCCTCTTCGATTGCAGCCGCTCGATGGGGCCGAAGTTCGACTACGCCCGCAAGCTCGCGGCGGCCCTCGGTTACATCGCGCTCAACGGGCTCGACCGCGTCGTGGTCCACAGCATCACCGAGAAGCTCGGCACGATCGTCGACAGCGCCCGCGGTCGCGGAAAGGTGTTCCCGTTCCTCCGTGATCTCGAAGCCGCCAAGACCTCCGGCGTGGACACCGACTTCACGGCCTGCGCCCGCACCTTCCAGGCGCGGAACCGCAAGAAGGGCGTGGTGCTGGTGGTCTCGGATTTCTTTTTCCCGAAGGGCTTCGAGGAAGGCCTGCGCTTCCTGCAATGGGCCGGGCACGATGTCTTCGCGCTCCAGGTGAACGACCCCCAGGACCTCGAATGTCCGTGGCTCGGCGACCTCGAGATCGAGTGCGTGGAAACCTCCGCCGTCCAGCGCGTGACGATCTCCGAGAAGGAGGCAAAGATTTATCGCGAAGCCGTCGCGGCCTGGAATGAAAGCCTGCGCGTGGAGTGCTCGCGGCGTGGCGTGGGACTCGCCAGCACGACCTCCGATGTGCCGTTCGAGGTTGTGATCCAGTCGATGCTGCGGAAGGGAGGGCTCGTCGCATGACCTTCGGATTTCCGGCC
Organism: Verrucomicrobiaceae bacterium; assembly: GCA_027487355.1. GTDB lineage: Bacteria > Verrucomicrobiota > Verrucomicrobiia > Verrucomicrobiales > Akkermansiaceae > Luteolibacter. The sequence continues at coordinate 5,995 of JAIYDT010000072.1, read as the reverse complement.
TTCTTCTGGGCCACGCTCGCCCTGCTGCCACTGGTCGCGGTGTATTTCATCAAGACCCGGCCACGTCGCCAGCAGGTCAACGCTTTCTTCCTCTGGCAGCAGGTCTTCCAGCAAAAGGCCTCGAACTCGCTGTTCCAACGCCTGCGGAACCTGCTCTCGTTGTTGCTTGTCGCCCTCGCCTTTCTCGCGGCGGTGTTCGCCCTGACCCGGCCACGGGTCGGCGATGGCACCGCGCCTGACCTGCTGATCGTGGTCGATCGCTCGGCCTCGATGAATGGAGTCGACGATGGCAAGTCCCGGCTCGTCCGCGCGAAGGAGCTTGCGGGCTCGTGGATCACCGCTCTTGGGGGTTCGCAACGCGCCGCCGTGGCGACCGTTTCCAGCCGGATCGAGTACCGCGCGAACCTCACCAATCACGCGAAGCTGCTGCGCGATGCACTCGATGGCATCGAGCCGTCCGACCTTCCTCTGGATCCGCACGCGCTCGACGAACTGGCTCTGCTCAGTTCCACCAACGACAGCTCGAAAACCCGGATCCTTTTTCTAACAGATCGCCATTCGGCACCGATGACCATTCCCACCGGCGTGGAGGTCGTGAGCGTCGGCGGCCAGTCGGGAAATGCAGGCATCCAGGCCGCGGATCTGCACTGGGATGCTCCGGGGCGCGCGACGCTCTACGCCTCGCTCGTTTCCGATCTCCCCGAAGCCCGCGAGGTCGAGCTGGAGCTGGTCGCGGCCGAGACCGGCAAGTTGGCGCATCTTTTCTCGATGAATCTTCCGGCCCGTGGCGAGGCAAGCGATTCCATTCCGCTGCAGGGCATCGAGCCCGGTGCCTGGCTGCTGCGCCTGCGTGGTTCGGATGCGCTGGCAGCCGATGACATCGCCCCGCTTGGATTGAATGCGCCGCAGCCGATCCCGGTGCAGGTCGCTTCGAAGAATCCGTTCTTCTTCCAGCAGTGCATCGCCGCCTTCAGCCGCGCCGATTCGCTGTTCGAGCCGATCGATGACTTCGCCCGGCTTTCCCTCGCCGAAGGTCCTCCTCCGGAAACGGAAACGACGATCGTGTTTTCCCCATCAGGTGAGTCGCCGTTCTGGAAGGACGTTGGTGCGGAACTCGCTCCCGGCGCGCCGGAAGTGGCCTCGAAGGACCACGCGCTGATCGCCCGCATCGATCCGGCGTTGCTGGCCTTTGATGGTGCGAAAAAACTGACCGCTCCTGCGGGTTCGGTGGTGGTGCTGGCCCACGCCGATGGCACGCCGCTGCTCTACACCTGCTCGGCCAATGGCCGTCGCGCGGTGGTGCTGAACTTCGATCCCTCGCGCGAGGACTTCTTCCTTTCGCCCTGGTTTCCGGTGCTGGTGCACGACGCTGCGGTGCTGCTGACCGGTCGCGAGAACACCTTTCCATCCACCGCCGCCACAGGCAGTGTGGTGGAGATCCCAGGCACCGAGGCCGTCACCGCCGCCACGCTGCGTCAGGGTGACAAGGTCAGTCCGCTGCCGCTCCAGACGCCGGTCAGCGTGGATCGCGTCGGGAACTACGGCTTCTCTCGTAATTCGACCAACTGGCAGCTCGGCGGCGCGGTGTTTTCCTCCGGCGAATCCGGCCCCGCCGCCGCAGGCGCGCCGCCGCCCGAGGTGAAACTCGCCTCCGGCTGGCCGCTCGCCGCGTGGTTCCTCCTCGCCGCCCTCATCGCCCTTTTCGCCGAGGAGCTCCTCTATCATCGCCGCAAGGTCGGCTGATCCCGTTTCCCATGCAGTTTTCCACCTTCCTTCCCCTCTGGCTGCTGCTGGCCTGCGCTGCCGCCAGCCTGTTCGTGTGGCGACGCTCGCTCGTCGATCGCCCACCGGCGCGACGCTGGTTGGCCCACGGCCTCCGCTTGCTCGGCGCGGTCTGCCTGATCCTCGCGCTGTGCCGACCCTACTGGCTCTCATCCAGCGACCACCTTCACGTGGTCTATCTTGTCGATGTTTCCGAGTCCGTTGATCCGGAGGCGATCCGCAAGACGGTGGCCGAGATCGAGAAAGCGAATGCCGCGTTGGAGAGCGCCGACCGCACGACGCTGCTTTCCTTCGGCACCCGCCTCGCCGCCACCGATGCGGCGGGCTTGAAGAAGCTGGCCGATGAAGCGACCGCAGGCACGGCCGACCCTTCGGCACGCGACTCCACGAAATTGTCCGAGGCGCTGCTGGGCTCGCGTCTCGCCTTCGATGCCGGCATGGCGCGGCGACTGGTGGTCTTTTCCGATGGCAGCCCGACCACTCCAGGCGTCGAGTCGGCGATCCGGACGCTTCGCGACGAGGGCGTGGATCTTTGTTTCCGACCCATGGAAGGCCTGCGCCGACCGGAGGCCGCGATCGTGGCGTTGGAGCCGATGGCGCGCGTCGCCTATCGCGGGGAAATCGTCCGCATGCGACTGCGGATGCGCGCCAACGAGTCGATGGGGGCCACCGCCCGCGTCCTTCAAGGCGGTGTCGCGGTTGCCTCGACACCGGTGAAGTTGGAAGCTGGGAAGGAAACCGCTGTCGTGCTCGATGTCGCGATGACTGCCGCCGGTGAAAGCCGCTGGGAGGCTGAGTTGCAGCCGGAGAAGGACTGGTTTCCGGTGAACAACAAGGTCGCCACCACGATCACCGTGAAAGGTGAACCGAGATTGCTGGTCCTGCATCGCGATGAGAAGCAGATGCGACCGCTGGCACGCGCGCTGAAAAAGCAGGGCCTCGAACTTGAGCTGCGCGGCGAACGCGGCCTGCCGGACACGATGGCCGAGCTGCTGGCTTTCGATGCCGTCATTCTCGCCGATGTCCCTGCGACCTCGATGAACCAGCGGCAGATGGAGCTCCTCCGTCGCTATGTTTCGGACTTCGGAGGTGGCCTGGCGATGCTCGGCTCGGAAAACTCATTCGGCCTCGGAGGTTATTTCCGCACGCCGGTCGAAGAGGCCCTTCCGTTGACCTCGCGCTACGAAAAGGAAAAGCAGAAACCCAGTCTCGCGATGGCGCTGGTCATCGACAAGAGCGGCTCGATGGATGGCCAGCCGATCGCCCTCGCCCGCGCCTCGGCGAAGGCGGCGGCAGAGCTGTTAGGAGCCCAGGATCAGATCGCGGTGGTTGGCTTCGACAGCGAGACCAAGGTCATCCTTCCGATGACCAGCGCGGCCGATCGCGGCACGGTGCTCAACTCGATCGAGTCCCTCCAGGCCGACGGCGGCACCGACGCTTACCCTGGCATGGTCAAGGGCAAGGAGTTGCTACAGAATGCGGTGGCCAAGGTGAAGCACATGATCGTGCTCTCGGACGGCCAGACGCCGGAGAATGATTTCACCGGCCTCGTCCGTGACATGCGCGCTCAGGGCATGACGGTTTCCAGCGTAGCACTCGGCGCGGGGGCGGCGAAGGACCTCATGCAGATGATCGCCCAGGAAGGCGGCGGCCGATTCTACGAAACCGAGGACCCGGCGAACATGCCGCAGATTTTCACCAAGGAAACGATGCAGGCCTCGCGCTCCGCCATCAAGGAAGACCTCTTCGCCAGCGTCGTCACCGGGGATCATCCGATCCTCTCCGGCTATGAAAAGACCCAGCTGCCTTACGTGCTCGGTTACGTCATGACCCAGGCCAAGCCCACCGCCAACCTGCTGCTCGCGGCGGAAACCGGCGACCCCTTGCTCGCAGTCTGTCGCTACGGTCTCGGCACCGGACTTTGCTGGACCTCCGATCTAACAGAAAAATGGGGCGGTGAATGGCTCGGTTGGGGAAATGCCGGAGCCTTTTGGGCGCAGGTATTCCGTGGCATCGTCCGCAAGGAGCAGTCGTCCGGTCTTTCGGCCGCGGGTTCGGTGGATCGTGAGCAGTGGTTGGTCAATATCACCCGCAGGGATGAACAGGACCGCCCGGTGGACCGGGTGAAATGGGACGTCAAGGCGATCGACACCAACGGCAGCGACGTGCCGGTCAGCATCCGTCAGACCGGGGTGGGTCGCTATGAGGCGGCCGTGAATCTGGCGGGTCGTGATCGCGTGAACCTCAGCCTGCGCGACACCGATCATTCGCTCATGAAAACCCTCGGCTGGCAGCGCGACTACCCGGCTGAATACCGCCTCGACCGCGAGCCCGATCCGGCCATCAAGTCACTCACCGCCTTCGATCCCGACAAGGTCCGCGCGGATCTGCCGAAGACGGCGGTCTATCAGGACATCGCGCACTGGTTCGTCTATGCCGGCTTCGCCTTCCTCATCGGCGGCATCGCGGTGCGGAGGATTTGATGGAGTGGCGACATTCCTGTCGCCACAACACCGCTATTGACCGGGGACAGGAATGTCCCCGCCCCTTACTCTGCTGGGATCACGCCGATTTCCGCCATCGTGACGTTGTTCTTTTCCAGCACGTGGAGGGCGGTGAAGCGGAGATAGCGGGCGGTGCTGCCTTTGGGGAGATCGACCCGTTGCTCGATCGGGTTGGCGCGGATGTTGGAAAACTCTCCTTCTTGTGGAGCGGTCCAGGATTTCCCGTCGAGGCTGGACTCGATGCGATAGCGGTCCACGACGGCATGAGCGGTGCCGTCCTGGCGGGGGAGGAAGGTCATGGCCGCGAGGGCCTGCGGCTTGCCGAGATCGAGGGTGATGCTTTGCGGCGGTCCCTGCTCGCCCTTGTCGACATCATGGGTGCACCAGATGGTGGCCGGATCGCCATCAATGGCGTGTGCGGCGGGATGGTCCTGGGTTTCGAAGCTGGTGGTGATGGTCCAGCCGATTTTAGGCAGTTGGTTGGGATCTGCGTTTCGGGCAGTGAGGGAATTCGGAACGTTGGTCGGCTCCAGCCAGAGGGAAAGTTCGGACAGGCAGGGGCAGGCGGCGCTTTCGAGGATGCGGAGTCGCACACCATCGGCAGTGACGGGCTTGCCGCGCAGCAGGACCTGGGCACCGATGCTGGAACCGCTTCCGATCCACTCGCGCCACTGGCCATTTTCCCGAACATCGACAGCGAATTTCCGGACACGCTGGCCCAACTGGATGAACTCGCGCAGGCGGACCACGCTGAAGGTGCGGGCTTCGGCGAGGGTGAGTTCGACCGTGGCGGTGGTGGTGCCATCGGGCGTGGACCAGTAGGTGTCGCGCTTGTCATCGAGAAGACGGTCGGCGGAAAACTCCGGGCCGCGAACCTTGTCGGCGGTGACCTTCGCGCCCTTGGCGAGGTTGTTGGAGAAAAGGGCGTCGAGTGCGCGCTTGTAACCTTCGAGCGAGGCGATGTCGGCCTCGTTGAGTTTACCGCGAGTGTCGGGCGGAACATTGAGAAGAAAGGACGCGCCACGGCCGACCGAGTTGAAATACAGGTCGAGCAGGTTCTTCGGAGTGCGGACCTTGCTGTCTTCCGACGCATGCCAGAACCAGCCGGGACGGATCGAGACGTCGCACTCGCCGGGGACCCAGAGTTTTCCATCGACGGTGCCGGAGGTGAGGTCCTTGACGTCGGAGCCTGGGCCGGCCGGGCCGCCGGACTTGGTCATCGGGGTGAAGGTGGCCCAGCAAGGATAGTCGGCGATGCCGCGTTCGTTGCCGATCCAGCGGGTGCCGGGGCCGACGTCGGAAAACATCGTGGCATTCGGCTGGAGCTTTCTCACAAGCGCCCAGGTGGTCGGCCAGTCGTAGTAGGTCGTGCGGTCGATGCTGCGCTTCTCCTTACTACCTCCATAGTAGCCATCACCACCGTTCGCGCCATCGAACCAGACCTCGAAGATCGGGCCGTAGTTCGTCAGGAGTTCGGTGAGCTGGGCGCGATAGAGCTTGATGTAGTCGGGCGTGCCGTAGGTGGCGTTGTTGCGGTCCCAGGGCGAAAGATAGACGCCGAACTTGATGCCGGCCTTTTTGGCAGCGGCGGAGAATTCCTTCACCATGTCACCCTGGCCGTTCTTCCATGGGCTTTTGGAAATGTTGTGGTCGGTCGTCTTCGTCGGCCACATGCAGAAGCCGTCGTGGTGTTTGCAGGTGAGGATGAC
>JAIYDT010000051.1 GCA_027487355.1 Verrucomicrobiaceae bacterium | reverse complement strand
GCTGGAGTTTACACCGACGCCAAGATCACCCGCCACCTGATGGAAGCCGGCATCATGGACTCGAAGCGCATCGGCAGCGCGGCAAAGATCCGCAAGCTCGCCGAAATCATTCGCCAGACGCCCGGCTGCATCGCAGAGCTCGTATCAATCGGCCCCGAGCGTTACAACGAAATGCACGCCTCGTTCGGCAATCTCAACCGCCTCCTCGCCTGGGGCCATGCGCGGGTGATCGAGAAGTTGTTGGAGAAGAAGCCGGACTGCCCGCGCGCCCTCAGCGACCAGTTCGCCCGCGCCGAGGTCCTGCAGCGAGCCTTGAACCAGAAGAAACTGACCCTCCAGCTCGATCAACGAACCAAGGGCGAGTCGGACATCGCCGTGGCGGCCGCATCGATCCTGGCGCGTGAGCGCTTCATCGACTGGATGGACAAGACCTCCGCCGCAGGTGGGGTGAAGCTGCCTCTCGGAGCCTCCGATGCGGTCATTCAGGCGGGACGTGAACTCGTGGGTCGTTACGGTGTGGATGCATTGCGAAAAGCCGCCAAGCTGCATTTCCGCACCACCAACGCGGTTCTAGGCATTTCAATGGATTCTGACGACGAATCCGGCGCGGATGGCACGGAATCCGCATGAAATTTCCAGAAATTTTTCGCGGGACAATCGGCTCCACTCATGTAGTCCATCCCCGCACCTTTCCGACATCACCCGACCCTCCTCATGGCCACCATCACTAAGCGCGAACTCGTCATCAAAATCACCGACCAACTGGGCGAAAAAGGCACCGAGGTCACCCAGCAAGTTGTTTTCGATGTGGTCCAATCCTTGATCGATGAAATCACCGAGTGCCTTTCCCAGGGCGATACGGTCGTCATGCGGAATTTCGGAGCCTTCCAGGTGCGCGAGATGAAGGCCAAAATCGGTCGCAACCCGAAGAACCCGGACAAGGACGTGCCGATCCCGGCCCGTGCCGCCGTGAAGTTCAAGCCCGGCAAGGAAATGAAGGAGAAGGTCGCCACAACCCTCCAGGTGATCCGCGAGCGCAAGGCGTGAACCCGTTCCCACAAGCCGCCTCCGATCCTCGTCCGCTCGCGCCGAGGGTCAGGCGGCTTGTTTTGTTTTCCGCCATCGCCCTGATGGCCTCCTCCTGCGCCTATCCCGGCGGGTACAAGGGCTACCAGACCCGTGGCTACCACTGTCGGGGCGCGTATTACTCGCCGATGAGCGTTGAGGAGGCTCTCAACTATTCAGAAACCGGTCAGGCCTCCTGGTATGACGAGTCCTCGTTTCTCGGCCTCAAGCGCGGCACCACCTCGCTCGGCGAAAAGGTGATGCCCTGGCACCTCATCGGAGCCCACAAGACCCTGCCGCTGCCCTGCATGGTGAAGGTCACCAATCTGGAAAACGGCAGCAGCGTGAAGCTCCGAATCAACGATCGCGGGCCCTTCATCGAAGGACGACTCCTCGATGTTTCACCGCGCGCGGCGAAGAAGCTCGGATTCCACGAGCAGGGCCTGACCACCGTGCAGGTCGAGGTGCTTTCCGTCGGCGATGGCTCCTACAAGCGCAAGCGACGCACCAAGTGGTTCTTCGGCTTGTTCTAACCGATCCGCTCTCCAATACTTCCACCATGTTCCTGAAACCCATCCTCGCCCTCTCCGTCCTGGCCCTCGCCTCCTGCGCCACCATTGCCCCGCCCGCGCCGAAGGGCACGGTCGATCACGTCGTGGTGCTGTGGCTGAAGCGCCCGGGAAATGCCGGTGACCGAAAGGCCGTCATGCAGGCTGCCGACGAACTCCGCAGCATCCCCGGCATCCGTTTCCTCGACTACGGCACCGCCCTGCCCAGCAATCGCCCGGTGGTTGATGATTCCTTTGACGTCGCCTTCGTGATGCGCTTCGACTCCGCCGCCGCCCTGCAGGCCTACGAAACGAACCCCGCCCACGTCAAAAAGGTCGAGACCGTCCTCAAGCCGCTGGCCGGGAAGATTGTCGTTTACGACGTGACCCGTTGAAGGGGCGGCATTCTTTTCCCCAATTGAGGGGTTGGCCTTCATGGGGTTGCCGTGCACACTCCGCGCCTCCATGAGCGCCTCCCATGAAATCCGCGTCTTCGCCCCGGCCACGGTGGCGAACGTCGCCTGCGGTTACGACGTCCTCGGTTTCGCCATCGATGCCCCCGGCGATGAAATCGTCGTCCGCTTCAGTGACAAGCCCGGCCTGCACATCACCAAGATCACCGGCGACAACGGCAAGCTCCCGAAGAATCCCGCCCAGAATACCGCAGGCGTGGCTGCTCTCGACCTCCTGAAGCACCTCGGCATGACCGATCGCGGGATCGAGATGGAGATCCACAAGAAGATGCCCTTCGGTTCCGGTCTCGGCTCGTCCTCGGCCTCCGCCGTCGCCGGGGCCTATGCGGTGAACAAGCTCATCGGCGAACCGCTTTCCAAGAAGCAGCTCCTTCCGTTCGCCATGGCCGGTGAGGCCTCGGCCGATGGTGCCTGGCACGCCGACAACGTCGCGCCCTGCCTCTTCGGCGGCATCGTCTTCATCCGCTCGAACGATGAGCTCGACTTCGCGCAGATCCCGGCTCCGAAGAACCTGTGGGCCGCCGTCGTCCATCCCGACATCGAGATCCTGACAAAAGTCGCGCGCGAGATCCTGCCGAAGGAGATCCCGCTCGAAAACGCCACCCAGCAGATCGGCAATCTCGGTGGCCTGCTCTGCGGTCTGATCCAGGAAGATTACGGCCTCATCTCCCGCTCGATCCACGACGTCATCGCCGAGCCGCGACGTCAGAAGCTGATCCCGGATTTCTACAAGGCCAAGCGCGCCGCCCTCTCCGCCGGGGCCCTCGGTTTCTCGATCTCCGGAGCTGGCCCGTCTGTCTTCGCCCTTTGCGAAGGCGAGGAAATCGCCCGCAAGGTCGGAGAAGCGATCAGCAAGGTCTTCACCGCCATCCCGGTGGGAAATCAGATTTACGTCTCGAAGATCAATCCGCACGGGGTGCATGAGATCGAAGAGGGAAGTTCCAAGTGACAAGGGCCAAGTTCCAGGTGGATTCCGGACTTCGGAATCCTGACAACAGGCCACTCTCTATGGCCCCAATGGGGCGAAATGAAATAGCCCGTGGGTGAAACCCCGGGAACGAAGCCACGGAGTCTTCCGCACCCTGAATTGGGTGCCATCGAGCCGTCAGTCCCAGACGTATTGTTCATTCCATTCCACTCCATACTTCGTCAACAGTCGGCGGTATTCCTCTTGAAAGCCGATCTTTCGATGATGCTCGGCCTGGTTGGAAATGTATCTTTCCAGAGCATCGCGATGTGACGGGCTGATCGAGAATATCCCATAGCCCGCCTGCCACTGGAAATCTGCGAATTTACGGTCCTTCTCCTTGAGCCACTTGGTGGCCGACACTTTGATCTCCTTCACCAATTCGGATGGAGCCATGGTGCGTGGAAGGGAAATCAACAAATGGATGTGATCGCTGACCGAGCCCGCCCGATAGAGCACTCCACCGCCATTTCGAATCACGCCTCCGATGTAGGCATGAAGCTCGTCACGAACGGAATCATCCAGCCGAGGCTCACGATTCTTGGTCGAGAAAACCAAGTGAACCAGAATCGAGGCCAAGGATTGAGGCATGGCTCATCATGATAAGCAAATCCGCAAGATCAAGCCGCCTCATCGCGCCCATTCAGGGCGCATAGCAGGGAAGCGACAATCACCCGGGGTTTCACCCACGGGCTATTTCATCCAGTCCCGGTGGGACTAAAAACTGAAGCTTGGAGCTGGGGTTGCCCCTCCGGGCCCCGCTCGGCCTCACATCGGCCGACCGAGAAACACACACAGCAAGGTGGCGTCCTTTGAGCCCTTGTTGAAGACTCGATGGTCAATCTCGGCGTCGAAGTAGGCGGCGTCGCCTTCTTTCATCTCGTGGGTCTCTCCCTCATATTCGAAGGAGACTGAGCCCTTGACGATGAGCATGAACTCCTCGCCTTCGTGCGGCATGGCTTCGCGGCGACCTCCTCCTGCGGGGACCTCCAGGATGAAGGGATCCATGTTTCGGTCAGGCCGCCGGTGCGCGAGCGAGTGGTAGAGGATGTCGGACTGGTCACGGTTCCGCTCGACCTCCTTGCGGTCGTTCGCGCGGACGATGCTGAGCTTAGGCTTGTCATCCAGACCCTCGAAAAGCTCCGCCAGGCTGAGTCCCAGTGCTTCGCTCAATTTGGCGATGGTGGGGAGCGAGGGAGTGACGCGGAAATTCTCAACCTTCGAGAGGAGGCCTTTCCCAAGGCCGGACATCTCCGCCACGCGGTCGAGCGTGTAGCCTTTTGCCTGCCGGGCGTTCTTGATGCGTGTTGCAAGTTCAACCAGATTCATCTGAGGCGAGTCTGCCGCCGTGACGGCAGACTCGTCAAGGATGCCACCTTCACTGCGGAAGGCCTCGCGATTCAAGGAGCGGTGCCACTGGTCTGGAAGAAGCGCTTCGACTCCGAATTTCCCGGAATGACGATCTTCACCGATCCTCCCTCGACGGCGGCGGAGACACCCGAGGCCGCTGAACTGATCGTGGACCAGTCACCGTTGAGGGTGGTCGATTCGCGGCTGTTCACGTGCAGGGTCACGGTGTTGTTGATCGTGTTTCGGGAAAGAACGATGTCGCCCGGCGAGGTGCCGCCGCCGCTGTTGAGATTGGCGGTGATCCAGTTGATCGCCGGAGTCTGGCTGACGTTCGGATTGGTTTGGGTCGTGTTGATTTCCTGGCCGTCAAGGATCAGGTCTCCATCGGTGTCGGCCACGGTCGGAGAGGTGTTGTGGATCGTGAGTTCGGCGAAATTGGAAAGCCCGTCGGCATCCTCATCAGCCAGGTCCTGACTGAACGCGGCGGTGATTTCCTCGGAGGCGGTGACGTTGAGGTCGAAGCTGTCCAGCTCGCTGGCATGAGGAGTTGTCCAGCCGCTGAAGACATATCCAGAGGCTGGACTGGCTTGAATGACGGCGGTGTCGCCCACGTTGTAAAGGTCCGTGCCGAAGGCCGATCCACCCGAGGGATTGGAGGAAATCACGGAAACGAAGGCCTTGTTCAGCGTCGCGAGATCGGTGGTGAGGGCGATCGAGGAGTTTCCACGGAGATAGAGTTCCTTGACGTCGTTGGCGCTGAGGGAACGATTCCACAGCGCGACTTCATCGAACATGCCGTCCCAGTCGCGATCACCGGCCACTGCGCGGTGCCGTCCGAAATGCAGGTTGGTGAAACTGATCAGCGAGGTGGCCACGGTGCGCGAGCTGAAAAAGCTGCCGTCGATGTAGATCCTCAGCGTGCTGGTGGTGCCGTCACTGGAGACACTGTAGGCGATGTGGTGCCACTGGTTGGTGGTCACTCCCGTGGGGCCGAATCCTCCTGCCGGACTTTCACCCACATAGGCGAGGTACTGATAGGAGGTCTGTGGCGCGGTGAAGGCCGTGTTCAGGGTGCCCCACGAGACGTCGAAATTCTCAGCGGCTTCGAAAACGTGATAGCGGTTGCTGGTGTTGGCGGCGCCGGGCGTGAGTTTGTGCCAGGCCGCGATGGTGAACGAGGTCCCCAGTTGGGCGGTGCCGACGGGAACCACGACATACTCGTCGCGGTCATCGTCGAGGTTCAGGGCATTTCCGACACGTAGGGCTGAGCGATCGCTGACGCCGCTGGTTCCCGCTGCGGTGAAGTCCGCCTTTCCGGAAAATCCCGGGCCGGTGGAGTTCGCCCCGCTGCTCCAGTCGGTGAAGGCGATGTTGGATCCGGCGCGGGTGGCATTGAAGCTGGTGGCACCTGGGGCCTTGTTGGCGAGTCCGGAAGTTCCGGTTTCCTCGAAGTCATAGTAGGCAACGAGGTTGTTGAGGAGATCGGCAGAGGCCTGTGTGACAGGCAAAAGCAATCCGAGGGCGATGAGGTGAAGTCTGAAATTCATGGAAGGATTCGGTTGGGATTTCGGATGGGTCCTGAATCAGGGCTTGCGGCCTTTGAGAATGTAGGAGTTGACGGTGTTGGAGGGCGCTGGAAGGACCAGATCCCAGCCGGTGCCGGAAGGAGTGATGGAGACAGAGGGATCATTCAGGGGAATCGTTGACCAAGTGGTCTGGTCGGCGGATCCGACGAAGTTGAATGACAACTGGATCTCCCCGCTGGTGGGGTTCCTCACGAGGGTGACCGGACTGAAGGCGATCGCACCTGCCGTGGCTGGATTGAGGTTCTGCTGGACGAAGGAGATCAGGGAGGTGTCGGGCTGGATCGGGCTTGTGCCAGTGGTGTTGACCTCCACGCCGTCAGGAATCTGGTCGCCGTCGGTGTCGGGGTTGTTGGGACTGGTCAGGTTGACGACGATCTCCTGGTAGTTGGTCAGGCCATCGTTGTCGCTGTCAGCCGTGTCCGGACCGAAGGTGGCCGTGGCGGTCAGAGCGGTGGAACCTGCCGTGGTCGTGAAGGACGCGGGCTGTCCGGCGAAGTCACCGGTCCAGGCCGCGAACACGTAGCCGGAAGCCGGAACTGCGGTCAGGCTGATGGTGGACCCGGTGAGGTAATTTCCGTTGGTGGAACCGGTGTAGGTTCCCTGTGCGGCGTTGGCGCTGGAAATCGTCAGCGGAATGGTGGCGGCCAGCGGAGTGTTGGCGATTCCGAGGTTGTAGATCTCCGTGACTTCCGAGGCACTGAGCGCCCGCTTCCAGACCGCGACTTCATCGATCAGCCCGTCGAAGACACGAGAGGTTCCGCCGCGGTTGGTACCGAAATTGATGCCGCGGAAATCCACTGTGCTGGTGGCTGCGCTGCCGGTGCCTTTCAGAGTGCCATCGATGTAGACGGTGACCACCGTGTTGGCTCCGGAAACATCGAAGGAATGAACCACATGGTGCCATCCCCCCGCTGCGAGGGTGGCGTTGTTGGCGACTGAAGTCGAGCCTCCGACATAGGATGCATAGATCGTATTGGCTGCGGTCGTTCCGAACGAGACATCGAAGACGGTGGTGGACGTGGTACCGTCGAGGTTGGATTCGAAGACAAACTGACGCTGGGCATCGGCGGCCAGGGCTGTGTTGTCGGCATCCGGAGCCAGATAGAACCACGAGGAAATCGTGAACCTAGTTCCCAGCGTTCCGAAATCGCTGTTCAGCCCCGGGCCTCGACTGGTCAGCGTGGAAACCGCGAACTGGCCGGTCGGGGTCGAGCCCTTGACCACGTTAAGTGCGTTTCCGACGAGAAGGGTCGAGCGGTTGGTCGTGGCCGTTGCGACCGCACCCGGAAAGGCGGCGTTGCCGGAGAAGCCTGCGCCAGCACCGTTGGCCGGAGTGGTGACGTAGGCTCCATTGAACCCGAGGGGTCCGGGAGCCTTGTTGACGAGACCGTTGGTGCCGGTCTGCTCGAAGTTGTAGTAGGCGACGAGGTCCGTGTGGATCGGTGCCGCAAGGGCAGCGGCAGTTCCGGAGAGCTGGAGGAGGAATAGTCTGGACAGAGGTTTCATGACGGAAGTTAGGGATTTCCTGAACGATCGGTTGGAGTTTGATTATGGTTTCCCGGAGAACAACAAAATTTCTGAAAAGAAATTGTCACGGAACGAGCGAGAGCTTGAAAAATCCGATGGGATTGGGCGTCGCGGGAATCGTGATGGTGAACTCCGAGGCGTTCGTGGAGGTCTCGGCATTCGTTTCCGCCACGAGTGATGTCCACTCTTCGAGATCCTCCGAAGTCATGGCGTTGAGCTTCAAGTGGAGGGTTCCCTGGGAAGGGTGGCGGAAAACGAGAGGTGCGGAGGTGGAACCAGGCTGGATACAATCCCGGATCCGGTCGAACAGGTCGGAGTCATCATACTGGGGATTGGTCCCGACCTGATGTTCGAGCCAGGCGGGTACCTGATCCGCGTCGTTGTCGGCCAAGGCGTCGTCGGCATTTCCCGAATCGAGCCCGTGGAGCCTTTCCCACCAGTCCTCCATGGTGTCGCCGTCGGTGTCGATCGCCGTGACCTCGACGGGAAGGGCCTGCGGAGTTCCGGCATGATGGAGGTCGGTGATCTCGGAAGCTGTTAGGGCGCGCGACCAAAGGGCGACCTCATCCATCAGTCCATCGTAGTTCCGGCCGGTTCCGGCGCGGTGCCCGCCGATCACCAGTCCGCCGGTCTCCGAGACTGGCCCCGGGGTGGGCAGGACATGCTCCGCGACCATCGTTCCATCGACGTAGAGCTTCAGCTTGGTGCCGTCGAAGGTCACAGCGACATGCGCCCAACGGTTCATGAACAGGGTTCGGTCCAGGCTGCAGGGGAATGGTCCGTGGACCAGCGGAGTCGGGGACGTGCTGGTGCTGACGGCGGGTTGCAGAGTTTGGGTGTGAAGCTCCAGGTTGATCTTTGCGTTGTTCGTGTCATCCGCCTTGAAGCCCACCGAGATCGAATAGCCGGCATCGGTCGAGACCGCGCCGGTGAGCGTGCTTTCCATCAGGAACGAGCGGTCGGTGGTCCCGTGGGCGGGAAGGGTGGCGGGCTTGCACCAGAGAGAAGCGGTGTAACTGGCGGTGTTATCATCCAACGCGCTGCGGGGGATCCGAAGATACTGTTGGGTCGCACGGGAGAAGGAGGCTGCGCCGCCGCGAAGTCCGCCGTTAGGAAGGAGCGAGGTGCCATTGACCGCTGCGCCATCGAGCCGCGAGCCGAGGACCGATTGGTTCGAGAGATTTCCGTCGAACGGCCACCAGGCCCGCAATCCGAGACCGAGGTTGGAGCCCTTTTTCGGAGTCAGTTGATCGTAGGGGATGATCACCTCGCGCAGCACGGTGCCATCGTGCAGCATGAAGCGCGCGGTGAGACGGGCTGGGTTGCTGCGGGTATCGGCGGAAAGTGTTAGAAACTGCCTGCCTTGCTGGGAAGACCACTCGAGCGAGGGATGCGCAACATCCAGGCTCGGAATGACCGAGGTATGGGCTGGAGAGGTGATGAAGTCGTGGAGATCGTATCCCACCCGCTGCGGATGGATGAGATGGCGGGAAACGTGGATGTCTCCTCCGAGCAGCACGACACCGGGAATGCCTTCGTCGCGGATGAAGTCGAAGAGCGCGTCACGCTCATACCAGTAGGTGAACATGTCGTCCGTCTCGGAGTTCTTCTTGTCCTGCCACACCTGTCCGAAGGCGAGGACCTTGAAGGGCGCCTTCGAGGCCTTCAGGCCATCCTTGATCCACTGCCACTGCGCGGCACCGAAGCAGGTCTTTTGGCTGGGATCGACCGGAGAGGCTGCCGTTTGAGAAAACCAGCGGGGATCGAGCAGGAAGACCTCCATCGAGCCGATTTCAATCTTGTGGTAAATGCCTTCGGTGCCGGTGCCGAACTGCTCATGGGCGCGGTATTCGACGAAGCCCTGTCGCGTGTTCGGCTTTCCGGCGGCAAAGCTCAGGCCATTGCCGTTGTTGAGTCCGAAGTCGTGATCATCCCAAATACCGACCGAGGAAGTTCTTCGGATGAGCGAACTCATGAAGGGCGTTTCGAGAAAGCTGCGGTGCTTGGTGCGGATGGAGGCGAGATCGCTGGTGTCGATGTAGGGTGTGTCTCCGCAGAGAAAGAGCTGATCGACCTTCAGCTCGCCGATCCGCTGCCAGACGGGTTCGGAAGTCGAGTTGGCGCAGGAGGCGAAGGCCGCCGTGATCACGCCTTTTGCTCCCGGAGGCATGGGGGTTTTGAACTGCAAGCCATCGCTAGGCCCGGCCAGAAGCACCGGTGAGGTTCCGGAAACATCCTCCACCTTGTAGGTGTAGGCGGTCGCTGCCGAGAGGCC
This sequence comes from Verrucomicrobiaceae bacterium, assembly GCA_027487355.1. Taxonomy (GTDB): domain Bacteria; phylum Verrucomicrobiota; class Verrucomicrobiia; order Verrucomicrobiales; family Akkermansiaceae; genus Luteolibacter. The sequence continues at coordinate 5,851 of JAIYDT010000051.1, read as the reverse complement.
GGTGGTGTGGAATTTCGCCACATAGTCGTTTCCGGCGGCACTGGTAGAGTTGCTCGTCGCGACGACTTGTCCCGAGGCATTCAGCACGCTGAGGCGCAGGGCTTTCTCCACCGCACCGGGACGATAGAGGAACCTGGCCTCGGTGGTTTTCACGGTGCCAACCATCGGGCCGGTCTGGGACCAGGCAGGCAGGCAGGTGGTGGCGAGAATCAGGGCGAGCAAGGGCGATCGCGTGGAGGAAAGCGGTATCATTTCGGGTTTTGGGTCAAGGGGGCGGAAGAGCTGCGTGGATTCGGCGGAAGGGGCGGCGCGGCGTGGTTCCAATCCGGGAAATAAGCGCGCATCAACCAGCTGTCGGGTGTCCCTTCCGGGGCGTTAGGGAAAGGCTCTGCCCGCTGCCGCATGTCGAGGAGGCTGCGATCGGTGAAGCTGCCCATGAAGGCGACAAGGTCATCGATCTCAGAGTTGCTGAGGCCGAGTTTGCCGAGATCGCTGTGGTTCACGGTTTCCGGATGATCGGTCGCGCCCCAGCGCTCGGGCTCGAGGTCGCGGCGGTTGTAGAACTCCACCACCTCGCGCAGCGTGGCGATCGATCCGTTGTGAAGATAGGGAGCTGTTAGAGCGACGTTTCGCAGCGATGGCGCGCGAAATTGTCCGAGCTCTTCCGCCTCTCCGGTGTGCCCGCCGAGTCCCGCGTCCTTTCCTCCCCGCGATGGTGCGCCGAGGTTGTCGTAGCCGAAGTCGCTGAGCAGTGGCTTCGGCCAGACGCTGGCCGTGAGCAGATGGCAGTCGGCGCATTTCGCCTTGCTGGTGAAGACCGCCAGGCCGCGCCTTTCCGGTTCTGTTAGGGCGTCCGGCTTTCCGGCGAGATGGTCGTCGAGGCGCGAATCGAAGGGACGGAACATCGGCTCCTTGAGGAACTCGACGAGTGAGCGAAACGCCTTGTGGGTGAGTGTTTCATCGTCCGTCCAATCGGCGTCCGACATGCCCGAGCGAAGTGCCTCGGCGTACTCGGTGGCGCGGAGTTTCGAGGCCAGCTCGCCAAGGCTGCCGATGTTCATCTCGTCCGGATTGAGGAAAGGCTTCCGCACCTGCTCGTTCAGCGTGCGCGCGCTGCCGTCCTGAAACAGGCCACCTTGCCAGACCCAGATTTGCTCGCCGTTTGGTTGCAGCAGATCCTCCTGTTCGAAATTCGGAATCAAGGCCGCATACATCAGGCTCGGCGCGTTGCGGCGTCCCGTGCGGCCCGCCATCGCTCCCGGCGACACGGGGCGCGGATCAGCGAACGCGGATTCCGGCGAGTGGCAGCTCACACAGCCCTGGCCGGGGGGATTGGAAAGCCGGGTATCGAGGAAGATCGAGCGACCGATCCTTGCCAGCTCCGCCTGCTTTTCAGCCGTGTCATCAGCCGTTCCGACACCCGCCGCCACGCCAACGGCCAGCAGGGACGCGGCGAGTGGGCGGATCAGGCGGATGTTCCAGAGCACGGCCATGGCTTTCAAGGCTATGAGCACAGGAGATACCAATAGTTTCCTAAAAAGCAACAAAATCGTTTCAAGGAAACTTTCGCCTTGGCTCGGGGAACCTGCTGGATCAACCAAATGAGCCAGCCCACCACGACGGAGGCCTGTGAACGCCAGACATCCAGCAGCGCCCGCATCCGGACGCTTTCTGGGGGATGTTCTGCTACCTTTCTTGCTGCACGGGGCGACAGGTCTTCGGCTTTGCCATCCCCGGTATCACGGCGGAACTGGGACACAGCAAGGAGCCGCGCGGATGGCGCAAAGCGGCCATGTTCTGGTCCCATGCTTCTGGCCAGGCGATCAATGGCCAACTGAACTGGCCGACAGGTTCGGAGAAAAAGCCCATGTGACGCCGTTGGAGTGTTTTGGTTGGAAATGAAATTTTTCACCGGACTTTCAGGTGGGCTGCGGGCCGCCGGATCCATTCAAACCGATGAGATAAGAAGCATCGCGTTGTCGATTGCCGCTGGGAGCCCTTTGCAGCAGGCTTGTCGTGGTTGTTGACCCTCGGGTGGTGCGTGCAAGTCATGAGAAGCTGGCTCGACACGCATGGATCCTTCGCCTGCCGATCATCCACCGAGGCTGGCTCAATCCTGCTTGTGGACAATAAAGCGGCGGCGGTAGAGGAAGATCGAGGTGGTGACCAGCGCCAGCGCCCCGAGCAGGATGATCAGCGACAGCTTGATGAAAAACGGCAGGAATCCCTCCTCCGGCTTGAAGAAGCTGCGGGACAGCATCACCGCGCAGTAGCCGAGATAGCCGGTCGCGTCAGCCAGATACATCAGGAAACCGATGTTGCCCTTTTCCCGGGTAAGCGCGATGAGCCGCTCGAAGACGGTCGTGTGGACGGCCACATAGGGCAGATACATGCCGACGCCGATCATGACCATGAACGGGAAGCCGCCGATCTTGCCCGTATGCCAGCCAGCCAGGGCGACGAGCGCCAGCAGCAGCCCGCCGAAGCTGATCCACAGTGCGCAAAAGAAGCCGCGGCGGTTGTCGCGGATCAGGAACACAAGGCCGTTGACCAGCGTCACCGCGAGGCCGACCCAGAGTTCGGACTGGGTGAAGACCGCCGGCTTGCCATTGAATCCGAGGCTTTTCCATATCTCCGGGGCGAAATCCGCGCGCACGCTGCGGAGGATGGTGATGAGGAGATAAACCAGCACGATCGCCAGCAAGGCGACACCGTGGCGGCGGACCATCGCTAGGCGCTCAGCACCGGTCATCGGGGTCCGCTCGGAGCGCGCCGCGATGTCGGCCGCGTCGGCCGCTGGGATCTGACCCAACATCCAGACGAAACCGATCAGCGGCAGCAGGAAAATCATCCCGGCCGCCGCCGGCATCCAGGACTCCGGCACGCCCTTGGCGTCGAGCAACCAGGAGCCCACCGACTTCGTGATGCCGTCCGCCAGGATGAAGCTGGCGCAGAGGCCGGCGACGAAGAATTCGGTCATCCTCCGACCTTCGAGGAAGCCGAGCACCAGGCCGAAAACCATCCCCAGCGGCAGTCCGTTGCAGAACAGCCAGACGGCACCCCACGGTGCCGGAGTCAGCCCGAAGGCCACCAGTGCGAGTTGCGCGGCGACGATCAGTCCCAGCAGCACCTTGGCGCGGCGGGGCGCGGTCATCTCCGACACCACCTTGATGCCGATGAACTTCGAAATCATGTAGCCCAGCACCTGGGCCGTCACGTACCAGACCTTGAGCGACTCGCCATAAGGGCTGCCGAGGTAGGCGGCCGCCGTGAAGGGCTTGCGGAAGCCATACATGCTGGCATAGGTCCCGAAGGCCGCCACCACACACCATGCAGCGAGGAAGCCGGGCCTTGCGAGCAGGCGGGCGGAAAGGGGGCTGGAGGCTCCAGTGCTCATGAATTCTAGGGCTGAAATTTTCCGATGAAGGCTCCGCGAAAAGGGCTTTGGGAACTGGAGATTTCAGACATTTCGTCTCGGGGCTGAGTCTCTCGGGATGTTTCCTTGGAGTCAATAATGGGTTTTAGAAGGAAACATTGCTCTTGCGGGTCCTGAGGGAAATCCTACTTTCTGTTCGCAACCCGTGAAGGGTTTCTATTTTTTCCGATGAATCACCGTTCTTCCAGGGCGCTGGCCGCCATTTTTTCCGGGCCGGGGCGTCCTTTCGAGATCCGGGAGTTTCCAATTCCGTCACCGGGACCGGGTGAGGTGCTGGTCGGCACCACCTGCTGCACGATCTGCGGCAGCGATACCCACACCTGGCATGGGCGTCGCCGGGAGCCCACCCCCTGCGTGCTGGGCCATGAAATCGTCGGCCGCATCCTCGCATTCGGCCCGGAAAGCCCTCGTCGCGATCTCCGGGGCGACCCGCTCGTCGAGGGAGATCGCATCACCTGGACCCTCGCTGCTTCCTGCGGCACGTGCTTTTTCTGCCGCCGCGGCCTGCCGCAGAAGTGTGAATCTCTTTTCAAGTATGGCCACAGCGCCCTATCGCCCGGGCGAGAGTTCAGCGGCGGCTTCGCGGGGTGCTGCCTGCTGCGTGCCGGGACTGGAATCGTGCGTGTGCCGGACGCGATCGAAGACGCCCTGGCCGCTCCGGCAAATTGCGCCGTGGCCACCGTCGCGGGCACGCTCAGGACTGCGGGCGCGGTCGAGGGCGCGACCGTTGCGGTGATCGGAGCCGGTTTTCTCGGACTGACGGCCTGCGCCATGGCTCGCCATCTCGGAGCGGCCGAGGTCATCGCCTGCGATCTGGATGCCACCCGGGAAGCGGACACCGCCGCCTTTGGTGCGACACGCTTTGCAGGACCCGGGGAACTCGCCACGATCGCCCGGGATCTAACAGGCGGCCGCGGGGCGGATCTCGCACTGGAGTTCTCCGGCAGTTCGCCAGGGGTTGCCGCAGCCATCGGCGTCCTGCGCACCGGTGGGCACGCGGTCATTGCCGGGACCGTGGCACCGGTCGATCCAGTTGCGCTCGATCCGCACGATCTCGTCCGCCGGATGCTCCGCATCGAGGGCCTTCACAATTACATCCCGCAGGACCTTGTCACCGCGATCGATTTCCTCGCGGCCGTGCACGACCGACTGCCTTTCGGACGCCTGCTCGGCGAGCATTTCCCGCTTGCCGAAATCGACACCGCTTTCGCCTCGTCGAAACCCGGACGCCGGACTGTCATCGAGCTGTGATCCCGTGCCGCACGGACTTTCACAAACTCGAACTCCCGAAACCATGAGCGACGTCATCGAACGCATCCTCCACACCTTCGACCTCCGGGGCGACCTCGCCTACGGCACCGAAGCGGTCACCCAGCGTCAGCATGCCCTCCAGTCCGCCACCCTCGCCGCAGCGGAACAGGCGGATTCTTCCCTGGTCACCGCCGCCCTTCTGCACGACATCGGCCACATCCTCGATGCCGCCGAGCTGCCCCAGGGCATCGACACCGACCTCGACGACGCCCACGAGGAGCGCGCCTACCAGTGGCTGCTGCGGCACTTCGGGCCTGCGGTGGCCGATCCCGTGCGACTCCACGTCGCCGCGAAGCGCTACCTCTGCACCCTGGATCCGGGCTACGCCGAAAAGCTCTCGCCCACCTCCTTCAAGAGCTACCTCGATCAGGGCGGTCCGATGAATCCGGGGGAGCGAGCCGATTTCGAAGCCGAGCCACATTTCGAGGAATCTCTTCGGCTGAGGCGCTGGGACGATCTGGCCAAGGATCCGACCATGACCACCCGGACGATCGCGGAGTTCCGTTCAGAACTTGAGCAGTCGCTGCTTGCCTGATTGGACAGGCCCGCCGCAGGACCGCCTTGCGGGTTGCGTGCGACGGCCTTGCCGTTCACTCTGGGGCCAGCCGTCATGCTTTACCACTCGACCCAGAACCCCGCCCACCGCGTTGACCTGAAGGAAGCGATCCTGCGCTCGCTGCCGCCTGACAACGGCCTCTACATGCCCGACCAGTTTCCCGTGCTGGGCCTGGAGTTCTGGTCGAACTGGCGGCACCTGTCGTTTCAGGAAATCGGCTTCGCGGTCGCCGAGGCCTTCTTCGGTGAGGACGTTCCGGCTGCCGCGCTGCGCGAAATCGTGGAGGGCACGATCTCCTTCGAAGCGCCGGTCGTTGGACTCGCGCCGGGCGACCACATCCTCGAACTCTTCCACGGCCCGACCCTCGCCTTCAAGGACTTCGGCGCGCGCTTCATGGCCCGCCTGATGGCCTGGCTGACGCGCGACGACGGCCGCGAGCTGACGGTTCTCGTCGCCACCTCCGGCGACACCGGTGGCGCGGTCGCCTCCGCCTTCCATCGCGTCCCCGGCACCCGCGTGATCATCCTTTATCCGAAGGGCAAGGTCTC
>JAIYDT010000028.1 GCA_027487355.1 Verrucomicrobiaceae bacterium | reverse complement strand
GAGTATCAACTCATCCTCGCCGAGCTCCTCAGGCCCAAGCCCCAGAATATCGGCGAGCGCCTCGCCGGCCTTCAGGAAAGCCGGCTCACCATGACCGAAAAGGCCCGGCACGCCCGCGATTATCTCGACTGGTTTGAAATCACCCGCGTACGCGAGACCAGCGGTGAGTTCGAGGACTACCTTTCCCTCAAGGAGCGACTGAAGGTGCGGAGCGAGGACCGCAAGGATCCGGTCTCCACCTACCTGGATCGCATGGAGAAGGTGTTCAATCGGGAGAAGCCGAAGTCGCCGCGCTAGCTTCCGGCGGCCGTCCGGGTTCCACTCGCGATCATCGGAGACTTCCTGAAACTTCGGCAACCATTTCGAGCCGTGGGCGTGGTCCGGGTTCGTCTTGCGCGAAATCACAGATTAAATGCGCAAACACCTCTTCCCGTGCCTGCGCTTTCATGAAACAATCTAAAGGATCGTGGTAGGACCGTGGATAGGAGAGCATCTTCGATCTCCCAGCTCTCTTGGCCCCCATTTTCAGGAACGAAACCACCAACCCAACGATATCCGAGGCAATCCCTTCCTTCGAGCCGGCCATGATCGAAGCGTCCATCCGCTCGTCGTGAATCGACGTCTTCCGATCCCCTCAGCGGATTCTGCCACGGAGGCCATTTTCCAACATTCGTCCAAAATCCCAACCGTCATGAAATCCAAAAAGTCCAATCCGTTCCGCTCCACTCTCGCCACCACCATCTTCTGTGGTGTGCTGATCAGCCATTTCGCCATCACTTCTGCATCCGCGATAGATCGGTACTGGGACACCAACACCACCACTGCTGGATTTGGTGCCATTACCGGCGCTTGGAACGGCACAAACGCCTTCTGGAACACCCTCAGCACCGGCAATAGTGGCGGCACCTTCGTCGCCTCGCCCACCTCGGCGGATGATCTCTTCGTCAGCGCGGGTACGGCAAACGGGACAATCACCGTAACAGGCACGCAAGCCGCGAGCAGCATCACGCTATCCGCACCCTTCACTAGGACGATCTCGGGCGGCACCTCGATCACCATCGGCGGCACCGGCACGAACTCCGGCCTTTTCAGCTCGGGGGCCAGTACCACCACGATTTCAACCCCGATCATCCTGAATAGCGCCAGCACGGCGGTTACCGTTCGCAGCACTAACACTGCCCAGACGTTCACGATTGGCAAGATCACCGGAGGTGCCACCACTGGCACACAAACGATCAGCGTCGAAGCGAACGGCGGAGCGGTGGCCCTGAACGGCGGTGTCCTTGACAGCCCAGCGGGTGGGAAAGTGGCGATCAACTACAGCGGCACTGCTGGCGGGACCACGGTGACCGGTACATCCAGCTACTCTGGAGGCACCGTCGTCAACTCCACAGGCACCGGCATTCTTGCCGTGGCCAGCAACACCGGCTTCGGCACTGGCTCCGTCACGATCAACGGTGGCAATATCCGCGGGAGCACGAGCGGCACGACTCTCAGCAACGCCATCACCCTCGGTGGCAACTTCACCGCCTCCACGCTCACCGGGGAGAAAACGCTCACTCTCTCCGGCCCGATCACGCTCACCGGGAACCGCACCATCACCGCCAACCTTGGCACAACAGTCGCCACTGAGGCACTCGTTTTATCCAATGCCATTGGGGATGGTGGCAACGGTTTCGGCCTGACCCAGAACGGCACCGGCAAACTGACCCTTACCGGATCAAGCACCTACACTGGCACCACCGTGGTCAGTGCCGGTACACTGACGCTTGGCAACGCGACCAACACCATCCTCAACACCGCCCCAGTCACCGTCAGCGGCGGCGTTCTCAACGTGGCGAATCCTGATACGGTCGGCGCGATCACCATCACTGGTGGAACCATTTCCGGCGCCGCCACGCTTACCGGGTCCTCCTACGATCTTCAGGGCGGCACAGTCACCGCACCGCTTGGAGGCGGTGTTGCAGTCGGCAAATCCACATCCGGCGTCGCCAATCTCGGTGGCACCCAGGTCTACACCGATGCCACCAACGTGACCGCCGGCACGCTCAATGTCACTGGCACGCTCGGGAACACCCTTCTCACCGTGTCGAACGGTGCCAAGCTGGGCGGTGAAGGCAGTTCGGCAGGCAATGTCGTCTTCAACGCCGGTTCGGGAGTCGTCTTCGACCCCAGCACCACAGGAGCAAATCAATACTTCCGCACTTCGGGCAACATCGACACCACGGCTGGAGCTGGAACCAAGATCAACATTGATCTCACCGCACCAACGACCAACACGGGCGTGGTGGTATTCGAAGCGGGATCGATCACCACGAACGGCCTCAGCGACTTCAAGCTGAATGCACGAGGCACCCTCAGCCTCAGCGCCACCCAGCTTCTGTTTGATTTCTCTGCTGGCAGCGTGGTTTGGAAGGGTGCCAATGGAACGAACCCAGCCTTCTGGGACGTGAACACCACCGCGCAGAATTGGACTCTCGGCGGTGTCGATGACTTCTTCCTCAACGGGGACAACGTGCTCTTTGACGATTCCGCCGCCAACTTCAACCCGGCCGTGCAGTCAGCACTCGCCGCCGGAACTGTCACTTTCGACAACGCGCTGGTGAATCCCTACTCCCTCAGTGGAGCAGGCGTGACCGGCTCCAGCTTGACCAAGACCGGCACGGGCAAGGTGACCCTTTCCAATGCCATCACGCTCTCCGGTGGAACGACGATCAGCAACGGCACGCTCCAGCTTGGAGACGGCACCAACGCAACAGGGAGCGTCACCGGAGCGATCACCAACAACGCCGCGTTGATCACCAACTTCGGTGCCAACAACGTGACCATCGCCAATGCCATTTCAGGCACCGGCTCCCTCACCCAGTCAGGAGCTGGTACCGTCATCCTGACCGCCGCCAACAGCTATGGGGCAACCACGATCGACACAGGTGCCACGCTTCAGATCGGCACGGGTGGTGCCGCAGGCACGATCGGTACTGGAGCGATCACGAACAACGGCACTCTCATCTTCAATCGTGACAACAGCAGCAACATCACACTCGCCAGCGTCATCAGCGGAAGTGGCAGCCTTACCAAGCAGGGTTCGGGAGCGATGATTCTTTCCTCCGCCAATCCCTACACCGGCGCGACCACCATCACCCACACCGTCGCTTCCGGCGCAGTGATCGTGACCGTAGATGGCGCTCTTGGCACCAATGCCGCCGGAACCACGGTGGTAACCGGCACGACCTTGGGCCTTTCAGGTGGGATCGACTATGCCACCACCGAACTCGTCTCGGGGTCCGGGGGTGGATCAGCCGTCATTACAGGAGCGATCGCCGTCGGCACCCGTGGCTTCATCCAGAGCACCAGCGGCAACAACACCTTCCGTGGAAACATCGAGCTGAACGCCAACGGGGTTTCACGAATTGGAACGCAAAATGGAGCGTCGCTGACCCTCACCGGAACGATCACCCAGGGATCCGGCATTACCACTGGCAGCCTCCTCTTCCGTTCAGGCGACAGCTCGGGTGACTTCATCACCCTTTCAAATGCGGCCAATTCCTTCGGCGGGGATTCGACCATTTTCAACGGCGCGGCTTCCGGAGTCTATGCAGGTGTCCGTCTCGGAGTCACCAATGCCTTGCCGACGAACTGGACCATCACCGGTTTCGCCAGCGCTGGCAACGGCGCTTCACTCGATCTTGCTGGCTACGATCAAACGTTGAACGGCTTGATATCTTCGGGGACTGGCGCGCTGAAGATCGTCAACCTCAACACAGTGACTCCATCCACCCTCACGCTCAACCCAACGGTGGCGAAAAGTTCTCCGACCACCATCCTGGGCGGCACTGGTCTGGGAGTGATCAACCTCGTGAAGAGCGGTACGTTTACCCAGACTCTGACCGGGGTGAACACCTACACCGGTGCCACCACCGTCAATGGTGGCACGCTAACCTTGGGAGCCTCCGGTTCCGTTTCAAGCAGCGCGAGTCTCATCATCGGCGCAGGTGCCAAGCTCAACACCACGGCCCAAGCCTCGTTCGCCCTATCAGGATCGCAGCCAGTCACCTTCAAGCTCGACAGCGCGGGCGCGGGATCTTCAGGACAGATCGACGCCGCCGGACTCAACATCACCAGCGCCGCAGTGACCTTCACCATCACCGGCACCCTCGATGACGCCGCCTACGTGCTCGCCACCTACACCAGCAAAACTGGCGCGGCCTTCGCCTCCGTCACACCACCGACCGGCTACACACTCGACTACGCCTACAACGGCGGAACCCAGATCGCCCTCGTGCAATCCGGATACGCGTCCTGGATCGGTGGTTTCCCAGGTCTTGCCGACATTACCGAAGGCGGAGATCCCGATTCCGACGGCATGAAGAACGTCCTTGAATACGTCCTCAACGGAAACCCAGGTGCCTCCGATCCCTCGATCCTGCCGACCCTCAACGCCTCGGGTGCGAACTTCGTGTTCAACTTCACCCGTCGCACCGATTCCGCGAATGATACCACCCAGGTCTTCGAATACTCGACCAATCTGGGCACCTGGACTCCGGTCAACATCACCGGAACTCCAGGTAGCGAGGTCGCGTTCGGAGCTGCATCAGGCGGAGTTCAGACCGTCACGGTGACCATTCCGAAAGGCACGGAGACCAAGCTCTTCGGTCGTCTGAAAGTGAGCAAATGATCGCGAACCGCCTGCATTGAATTCCCATCGAATCCCGGAGCTGGCAACGGCTCCGGGATTCATGTTATGTCCCTTTCGCGCCACTCATCCATTCACGACGTTCGCGCCCTTTCCCAGTGACTTCATCTGCGTCCCCAGCCGGTTTCGTGCGTCTCGCGATGATCCGCCAGACCCTCACCGTGATTCGGACACATTCATTGACCGCCTGAAAGTTTCCCGCCCCTGAATCGCTATCATCACGATGACTCCATTCCGCTTTCCACTGGCGCTTCTCGCTTTACTTTTGGCTCTAACAGAAGTCTCCCCGGCTCAATCGCCCTCGCTTGAGGAAAGCTTCCGCAACCCTCCCCTGAAGGCCAGGCCCTACGTCTGGTGGCACTGGATGGGATCGAATTTCTCCAAGGAGGGCATCACCAGGGACCTCGAGGCCATGAAGGCCTGCGGCATCGG
>JAIYDT010000171.1 GCA_027487355.1 Verrucomicrobiaceae bacterium | reverse complement strand
GGCGGAGGTGAAAGTGCCCTGCGTTGACTGGTAGTAGAGGGTTCCCAAGGTCGGATCGCCGCCGTCCACTGAGGCGATCGTCCCGCCGACGATGTTGAGCGCGTAGGGCATGGACGCCACTTGTCCTGCATCAATGGTGAGCGAACCACCCTGATTCACCGTCAACAGATCGCCTGCGTGGGTGCTCTGGTAGCCCAGGCAATTGAATCCGCTGGCCAGCAGGGTGGCTCCGGAGCTCACGGTGATGCTGCTGCCGACTGGGAGCGTACCGATACCGCCGTTGCCGCTCCCGTTGTAGGCAACGCTCAGCGTGCCCGCATTGATGGACGTAGGTCCCGTGTAGTATCCGTCGGTGGTTGAACTAAAAGCAGTGGTGACCGGGCCTGCGTTGAGCACCGCCTTGCCCTCACCATTTTTGATGAAGCCAGCACCAGCTGCCCAGCCTCCCTTCATGCCGACAGCACCGTTGAACGTGAGCGTACGACCCGCTCCGACGTTCATTGAGATATCACCCCATCCCGTCATCCAATCCGCGTTCATGGTGAGGTCAGCCCCACCGGCGTCCAACACAATCGGTCCGCCTGCCGCGTTGAGGAAGAAAGCACCGTTGAGCGTGATCGCTGTCGTGCAGCCACTGGTCACGGTGACGCCTTGGGACGTCACCCACGGCTGGAGTTGCACGGTGCCATTCACAACACCGCTGCCGAAAACGATGGGACTAAATGAGAATAAGTCCGGTGCGGCTGCCCAGTTGCCTGCGGTGTTCACGTTCTGGTCACCCGCAAGGCCAGTCCAGAGTTGGTCTGTCGCCCGCGCACTGGGACTGAGCATACTGAAGCAGGCGAAGAGGAAGGCGGCCCCACTGATGGCGGGGGAACGGAATGGGTTGACTTTGGCTTTCATGGTTTTGGGTTTTTGAAGGCGGTTTGCGGGGGGGGTTCGAATCGGGACTGACGCCAGCATGTTGAAAATGCCTAGATTAGAAGGTTCTGTCATGTGACGCAAATGCGTCACATGACCTTTGACTCACGCTCAGAGAGATTTCATTTGTGCCTCCTAGGCCATGACGCATTCTTGGCTGCGAATCCGCACAGCCTGCTCTAGGAACAAAACTCTAAGACGATGACCTCGCTTCCCGGCAAGCCGCTCCGACTGCGAAAAGTGATCCTGCTTTGGCTGGTCTCATCCGTCATGGCTCCTGCAGATCAGCCTTCCGACTGGGGGAGTGACCTCGCCTCGAAATTCTCCGCGAATTGGCGTAAAAGCAAAGACCAAATAGCTTCGTTGGAGACCGAGTTACGTCGCCTACCTGTGATTCCGGTCAAGGATTTTGGCGGCCCCGCCGGTTTCCGCAATGATAGGAACACAGGGCCGAATCATCCGTTCTACAATGATCATTGGGTCCAGGTGAAGTGGGAAACACCGGAAGATGTGGACTTGGTCTGCCTGGTGCCGGCGCGGAAATTTGACGAACGAGGCCTCGATCCAAACTTCGAACTGCCGGAGGATTTTCGGGTCCTATTGGTGGACGCGCAGGGCAAGACGTTGAAACTCATCGCGGACGAACACAACACGCGCTCCGACCCCGTCCGCAAAGGGCATCCTTTCTGTTACCAAATCGATCCTCCCCTTCGTTGCTCCGGAGTCCGGATTGAAGCGACGCGGATGTTCGACGATCCGTCCAGACAGGATGGTCCATCCTTGATGTCCTGGGGAGAGATTTTCTGCTTTCGTGGAGAACGAAATCTCGCCTACGCGGCGGAGGTCACCGCCAACGACTCGATTTCATCGCCATGGCCGTGGCAGATGAAGTATGCGACGGATGAAATGACCGGGTTGGGATTGCCGGAGATCCCCGACTCCACGCATCCCGAAATCGGCTGGATTTCATGGGGAACCCGATCTCAAGAGGAGCCAATCTGGGCTCAGGTGGATTTGGGCTCCGTCCGCAGCTGCGACGGCATCCGAACGTTCCCGCCCGAGTGGTCTCCCAACTTCCTTATTCCGGGCATCTTTTATCCGGCACGTTTCATCATCGAGGTTTCCATTACAGGAGAGGAAGGAAGCTATAGGACCGTCCATGGTCAGGATCGCGAGGACTTCGACAACGTCGGGCAGCACGCGGTGACCTGGCACTGGCCGGCCGTTGATGCCCGATATGTGCGGTTCCGATCGCTATCGCTGCGAAAATTCACCAATGCCTATCCCGTTTTCATGGGGTTCAGCGAGTTCCAGGTCCTCCATCTGAATGAAAACATCGCGCTTCATTGTGCCGTGGATGTCTCTGAACGCGAGAAGTCCGTTCCGGCCGACGGCAAGTTTATCTGGAGCAAGGAGTCTCTGACCGACGGACACACGTCACAAGGGGCGATTCTTACCAACCGGAGATGGATGGAGTTGCTTCACAAGCGCTATCAGATCGAAAGCGGGATTCTCCGGTTGGAGCTTCAGTCCGACACGATTGCCCGGGGCTACCGCAACACAACCATAGCAGCGGGGAGCACTCTCGGAGGCGCAATGCTGGCGGCCCTGATCGCCTTGCCGATCCTCCACCGCCGACGGGAAAATCGAAATCTGCGGGCCCTTCGCGCGCGGATCGCCGCAGACCTGCATGACGACATCGGCAGTTCCATGGGCAGCATCCAATTGCTCACGGAAGCCGCCCTCAGCAAGCCTGAGATCGCGCCGGACCGATTGAGGACGATCCGCCTGCTGAGCGCCGGAGCAGTTGCATCATTGCGTGACATCGTCTGGCTGCTGAGGCCAGGGTCGGCGTTTCAAAGTCCGGTTATTGCTCACTTTCGCGAGACCGCTTCGATCCTGTTGGATGATCTGAAGTGGGATTTTGAGAGCGATGCCGCCTCAAGGGAGTGCAAACTTGGAAGGGAAACCAACCGACATCTATTGTTATTCTTAAGGGAATCCCTTCATAACTCTTTGAGACACTCGTCGTGCAGCACGATCATGATCCGAACATCCCTCAAGAATCAGGTATTTGAACTTGAAGTGAGTGACGACGGTTGCGGTATTTGCGAAGAACGTCTCGCGTCCCCATTCTGCCTGCGGGCGCTCAAGGAAAGAGCCAATCATTTGAGGGGAACCATGAAAGCCATCACGTCGCCCAATCAAGGGACCACCATCCTCCTGCAGTTTCCCATCACCCGCAGAAACGCCACCAACCTTCCATGAAACCTGTTTCATTCATCCTCATCGAGGACCACACCTTGTTTCGAGACTCCGTCGCAGAAGCTCTTGAAGACAGCGGGCGATACCAATGCGTTGGCAGCTTTTCCACGATGGAGGAAACACTCCATCAGGTCGCGGATGGCCTCCAGACCAATCTCGTGCTCCTGGATCTGGGCCTGCCGGGTATGGGTGGATTGGAGGGGATCGGTCTGATCCGGGAAAAGCTTCCTCTTGCGCGGGTATTCATCCTCACCGCCTTCCATGATCGTGAAAAGGTGTTCGCTGCGCTGAAGGCAGGTGCCCATGG
>JAIYDT010000591.1 GCA_027487355.1 Verrucomicrobiaceae bacterium | reverse complement strand
GTCAGCTTCTTGTTCCTACGATGTTCATCGTACAAGTCCCCCCAGTAGCCGATGCCCGCATCGACCTGGTAGCCTGCCATGGCGGACTTGCCGGAATCACGCTGGCTGCGCACCTGCATCCCGGAGTTCATGAAGCCCTCGCCCTTCACCAGGCGGATCTTGAACGTGAGCTCAAAGTTCCGGAAATCCTTGGCGGAACTCAGGAACAGGTTCGTCGGGATCTTCTGCTCCAGCGAGCCGCCGACGATCATCCCGTCCTTCACCTGCCACCACTTCTCCTCTCCGGCGGGCATTTCCCAGCCTGCGAGGGATTTGCCATCGAACAGGGAAACCGGGGCCGCATTCACCAAAGGAAGCGCGGCCAGGAAAAGGAGGAGTCGTTTCATGGAATCAGTTTTCGAAATCGAACACGACCACCCGCGCCAGACGCGGCACGACGATCAGCTTAACCCGCTCATGCTCTTCATGCGGCAGGTAGGCATCGCGGCTCGCGCCGTTGTCGAAGGTCATCACGAAGCCGTGCGTAAAGCCGTCATTGAGGCCTTCCGGGCTGTCGTAGGGACCGTGCTCCATCGAGAGCAGGCCGGGGATTCGACCGACCATTGCGCACATTTCCGTGAAGCATTCGTCGATCTGATCCGGAGTGACCTCCGGGTGGAATTGGAACATGCCGTAGTGTCTGACCATGATGGTGGGTTTCTAGTGGGGTTCAGCGGCGGAATTCCGCCATGAGTTGGATGAGCTTGTGTGCACAGGCGGCGGCGAAAACCGGGCTGTTGATCTCCTCGTCGAAAATCTCCACCGGCTGGCGGCAGTTCGATCTGATCGCGTCAAACAAGGCGCGATCCGCCTCGGCGTCGTGAAAGGGCTGGCCTTCCGCCGAGATCACGCTGATCGCCTTTTCGGGGATCATCACCGCCGTCGGGGCGCTGTATTGATTGACCTTTTCCGCGAGAATTCGTCCGAGCTCCGCACATTCGGCGGGCGAGGTCCGCATGAGGGTCACCTGCGGGTTGTGGATGTAGAAGGTGCGATCGGCGAACTTCCCGGGGACCGAGGCCTTTTCGCCGAAATTCACCATGTCAAGGCAGCCCGGCGCGACGACCGTCGGCACCCCCGCCTTCGCAGCGGCATCCATCCGCTCCGGGCCTGCGTTGAGCACGCCGCCGACCAGTTCATCCGCCCACTCGGTGGTGGTGAGGTCGAGCACACCCACGACGAGCCCGCTTTCAATCAGCGCCTCCATCGAGCGGCCACCTGCCCCGGTGGCGGCGAAAATGAGCACCTCGTAGCCGGCCTCCTCAAGAATCCGCTTCGCCTCGGTGACACAGGCGGTGGTGTTGCCGAACATGCTGGCCACGACCAGCGGCCGACTGTCGCCGGTTTCAATCGTCGCCTCCACCATCCCGCAGATCGCTCCGGCGGCCCGGCTGAAGATGAGGCGGGAAAGCCGGTTCAACCCCGCGACGTCGGCGATGCTGGGCATCATCACGATGTCCTTCGTTCCTAGATAAGGCGCGGTGTTGCCGCTCGCCAGGGTGGAAACCATCAGCTTCGGAAAACCCAGCGGCAGAGCCCGCATGGCGGAGGTCGCGATCGCCGTGCCACCTCCGCCGCCGAGGGAAATGACGCCGTCAATCCGTCGGTCTGCCACCAGCTTCGCCAGCAACAGCGGCGCGGCCTCGGACATCGCCACCACGCACTCGCCGCGATCGTGACGGGCTGTCAGGGCCGCGAGATCGAAGCCTCCTGCCGACGCCACTTCCTCGCGCGAAATGTCGGGCCTCACCGTGGGAGGCGAGCCGGACCCGACGTCGATCAGCAGCACCTCATGCCCTCGCCGGCGGATCAGATCCGCGACAAAGGCGTGCTCCTGCCCTTTGGAATCCAGCGTCCCGAGAACTGCGATCGTCGCCATGGGTCGAGAATTCTAGTTTTTCCGCTTCACGGTGATCTTCTTGAACTCGCGGGTGAGGTTCGTCAGCGACTCCTCGACGCCCATGCGCTCCAGACTGGAGGCCCCCACGAAACCGACGCAATCGGTGGCCTTGATGACGCGCTCCGCATCCTCCGGCGTGTTGATCGGTCCGCCGTGGCAGAGGAAGAAGATGTCCTTGTTGACGGTCTTGGCCGCGTCGATGATGTCCTGGGTCTGCTTGATCGTGTCCTCCCAGCTCACCACGGCATTGGTCACTCCGATGGAACCGCCGACCGTGGTGCCGACGTGGGCGATGATCGCATCCGCGCCGTTCTTGGCCATCTGCACCGCCTCTTCGGGCGAGCCGACGTAGACGATCGAGAAAAGATCCATTTTCCCGGCCAGGCCGATCATTTCGAACTCCTTCTGCACGCTCATCCCGGTCTCTTCCAGCACCTGGCGGAAATGGCCATCGACGATCGTGTGGGTCGGGAAATTGTTCACTCCGGAAAAGCCCATCTCCTTCACCTTGCCCAGCCAGTGCCACATCCGGCGGCGTGGGTCGGTGGCGTGGACGCCGCAGATCACCGGGATTTCGTCCACCACCGGGAGCACCTCGTATTCACCGATCTCCATCGCGATCGCATTCGCATCGCCATAGGCCATCAGCCCGGCGGTCGAGCCATGGCCCATCATGCGGAAGCGGCCGGAGTTGTAGATGATCAGGAGGTCGGCCCCGCCCTTTTCGATGAACTTGGCGCTGATGCCGGTGCCGGCTCCGGCGGCGATGATCGCCTCGCCTTTTGAAAGCGTGTCATTGAGGCGCTCGACGACTTCCGCACGGGTGTACGGGTTTCCTTTTCCGGTCCATTGGTTTGGCATGGGTCTTGAGGTGGGTTGGGATGGGGCCGCACAAGAGACGTTGCGGCCAGCCCCTGTTTAGCACGCCTTCGTCGAAATCCGCACACATTCGCCTATCCGAAGCGCACATCGCCCGCCTTTTGGACTTTCTCGGCGGACGGGAACCGGAGACGCTGCCGCATGCCATCGCCGGAGAGCGCCCGAATGCCAGGGGCCGTGGACGTGGAGGTCTTCGGGCCCTCCACCCGCCACCTCGTGGTCAGGGCGGACGGCAGCGACCTGCGGAAATGGATCCGCGATGCTCCGGTCTGCCCGCTGCTCAGCCAGCACCACATTTCCCACGTCGGCCTGATGATGGCGGAGCCGCCGTTCGAGATCGTCCGGCTGGATCAATCCGGAACCTTCATGCTGGCCTGTTATGAGGGCGAGGGAATGGTCCTCGCGGAAGGCGAATGGAAGCGCATCCGTACCGGAACTGCCTGCCTCCAGCCGCCCTTCGTGATGAACGCCCTGAAATGCAGTCCGGGAAAGCCCTGGAAATTCGTCTGGGTCCGCTACCAGGAAGCCCGCGGCACCCGCCCGGTGGCCTCGTCGGTCTCGCCGGTGACCGGCACCTTCGATCCCACTGCGCTGAAAGCCGCCATCGAGGGCCTGCATGCCGAGGCCAGCGGAACCGGCGCCACGTCCGCGCTGCATCACTGGACCGAACTCGTCCACCAATACGTCCAGCGCTTCGCCCAGCCCCACCAGGCCGACGGACGACTTTGGCGGATGTGGCAGCGGGTCGAAACCGAGCTCGGCCGCGCCTGGACCCTGCCCGATCTGGCCGCCATCGCCTGCGTCAGCGATGAGCACCTCCGACGTCTGTGCCGGAAAGAGTTCGGCCGCACCCCCGTCCAGCACCTCACCTTCCTCCGCCTCCAGCGGGCCAGGCACCTCCTCACCGTCACCGACGACAAGGTCGAGACCATCGCCCGCGCGGTCGGCTTCGAGAGCCCCTTCAGCTTTTCCAACACCTTCAAGAAATGGGTCGGCCTCCGCCCCTCCGACTACCGCCAGTCCAGCAAGCACGAGTCAGCCTGAACTTGCCTTTCCCGCCACAGCCACGAACATCCGGCCCATGAAATATCTCCTCCCCGTCCTGCCGCTGCTCCTCATTTCCTGTGGCACCCCCGACAACGTCGTCCCGGAAAACGCCCAGGAACGCCGCTTGTTCGGACTGCTGGAGAAATTCGACCGCTTCGACTACAACGGCGACGGCTCGCTCACGAAAAAGGAAGTCCGCCAGGGCATCAAGGAAAGCGGCGTCCAAGGCGTCACCGAAGCCAACATCCAGCAAGGCTTCGAGCGCTGCGACACCAACCGCGACGGAAAAATCTCCTTCGCCGAAGCCCAGGCCGCCATGCGCCGCGAGTTCGGGGGGCGCTGAAAGGCTTTAAGATCGACGGTGCTCGATCACATTACTGATCGTTGCTCTTCTGGCCATTTTCGTCGGAGTGGGTCCGCGCTCGAGTCCACTGGCCCGTCGCTTGTGTCGCAAGTTTCACTTTGGGGCGCTTGGTGGAGTCCGGAGC
>JAIYDT010000339.1 GCA_027487355.1 Verrucomicrobiaceae bacterium | reverse complement strand
CGATCCATCAGCGCGAACTTCAGCTCGCCTTCGGAAACGACCTCGCCGTTGACGAGGCAGCGGCAGCGGGTCTGGCCGATCGAGCCGCGGATCTTGATGACCTCGGATTCGATGAAAAGCGTGTCGCCGGGCAGGACGGGACGGCGCCATTTCACGTTGTCCGCGCTCATGAAGTAGCCGATTTTTCCTGCATTCTCAGGCTTGCGGAGCATGAGGACGGAGGAAACCTGGGCCATGGCCTCAAGCTGCAGCACGCCCGGCATGATCGGGTGGCCGGGGAAGTGGCCAGGGAAGAATGGCTCGTTGACGGTGACGTTCTTGATGCCGGTGCACTTCGTTTCGCCGTCGAAATCGACCACGCGATCGACCAGCAGGAAGGGGTAGCGGTGCGGCAGGATCTTGAGGACGTCGTTGATGTCGAGGACGGTCTCGCCCTTGGGAATCGAGACCGGCGGGACCATCGAGCGCATGCGCGAGTACTCGACCTTGAGGGTTGAGGCCATCTTGGTGTTCGGGCCGTGGCCGGGCTTCACCGCGATGACGTGGCCGAGGATGCGCTTGCCGGAAAGGATCAGGTCGCCGATGAGGTCGAGGGCCTTGTGGCGGGCGAATTCATTGGAGAAGCGAAGGGCTTCCTTCGACATCACCTCGTTGCCACGGATGACGACGGCGCTTTCGAGCGAGCCGCCCTTGATCAGGCCCTTTTCGAGGAGTGGCTTGACGTCCTCGTAGTAAACGAACGTCCGGGCTGGCGCGATTTCCTTCTCATAAAGCGCCGGGGTAACCTCGCTGGAAAAATACTGGGTGAAGCGGCCTTCGGGCCCGACGTTGGTGACGGAAACGCGGAAGGTTTTGCTGGGAACAATCGTGATCAGGGTGCCGTCGCCCATTTCCTGATGGATGGGCTCGCGGATTTCCCAGGTCTTGCGGGTGGCGTTCTGGGCAACGATGCCGGCCTTCTTGATCAGCTCGACGAAGGGCCGCGAGGAGCCATCGCCGATCGGCGGTTCGTTGGCGTCCATTTCGATCAGGGCGTTGTCAACGCCCATGCCGGTCAGCGCGGAAAGGACGTGCTCGACGGTGTGGACCTTGACGGAGCCCTCGGCGAGGGTCGTGGCGCGCTCGACGGTCTGCACCTTCTCGACATCGGCGGAAATGAAGGGCTGGTCCGGCAGGTCGGTGCGGCGGAACTTGAAGCCGTGGCCTTCGGGGGCGGGCTTGAGGGTCAGGGAGACCTTTTCACCGGTGTGGAGGGAAGTGCCCTCGAGTGTGGCGGAACCGGCGAGGGTGTGCTGAACGTCTGCGGCCATGAGGCGGGGAGTGGAATGGCTGGACCGGCAAGTGGAAAGTGAAAAGTGGCACTCGCTTGCCTCGCGGCTTGGTCATCGGCGTGGGGTGGGGCATGGTGAGGTCGTGAGCCTGCGAGCAGTGGCGGATTTCAAGGTGCTGGATGAGAGCGACGACTGGATCGTCGTGGACAAGCCCGCGCCGTTGATCGTTCACCCGGCGAACGGCAAGGTGGAGGCCAACCTCCTCAGCGGAGTGGAGGTCCTGCTTTCCTATGAAATGGAGACGGGAGCGGCCCTTTCGATCATCACCCGGCTGGATCGCGAGACGAGCGGGATCGTGCTCATTGCCAAGCACCGCGAGGCGGCCCGGGATCTCGGGCGGATCTTCGAGCACCGGCGGGCGGAGAAGGAATACCTGGCCATCGTGCATGGCTGGCCGTCCTGGGAGGAATGGACTTGCCGCGCGCCCCTCCTGAGGAAGGGGGAAGTTGAGGAATCTGAAATCTGGCTTCGGCAGATGGTTCACGAAAGCGGGAAGGGCTGTGAGACGGAGTTTCGGATCGAGCAGGGATTTTTGAGAAAAGACCGTCGTTTTGCGCTGGTCAGGTGTCGTCCGAAATCCGGGCGGATGCACCAGATCCGAGTCCATCTCGCCCATGCCGGGCACCCCATTGTCGGTGACAAACTCTACTCGGGCGATGGGCGGGAATACCTGGAATGGATCGAGACTGGATGGACGGAGGCCCTCGCCGAACGGTTGCTGTTGGACCGCCACGCTCTCCATGCGACGAGGCTTTCGATTCCTTGGAAAATGGGGGAAACCCAGTGGAATTCACCACTCGCTCCGGATTTGCAGCGCTTCCTTGACGAGGGAATTGCCATCGAATCGACAAGGGACTAGCAAGAGCCATGGCTTCCTTGTCCGAAATCGTCTCGTTTCTCGACCGCGAACTGAACACGGCGGGCATTCCGGACTATAGCGGGGCGATGAACGGGCTCCAGTTGGAGAACAGCAGCGGTCGGGTCGATCGGATCGTCGCTGCGGTGGATGCCTCCCTCCCGGTCATCGAGGCAACCGCAGCGGGCGGTCCCGGGCTGCTGCTGGTGCACCATGGAATGTTCTGGCAAGGGGCTCAACCGCTCAAAGGGGCGTTTTTCAAAAAAATTCGAACCGCCATGGAGGCTGGGCTTGCGGTCTACTCCTCCCACCTCCCGCTGGATGTCCATCCGACTTGGGGAAACAACATCTGCCTGGCAAACGCATTGGGGGTCAGTGATTTGGAGCCATTCTTGAATTGGAAGGGGATGCCGATGGGGCTGAGGGGGGCCTGGCACGGAAGCCGAAGGGAACTCGAGCTCAGGCTTTCCGAGGCGGTTGGCGGGCCGGTTCAGATTTGCCCGGGCGGGTCGGAAAGGATCACCAGTGTCGGAATCGTCACGGGCGGGGCCGGCAGCGAAATCGCGGCCGCAGCGGGAGCTGGAGTGGACGCGTTCATCACGGGGGAGGGGCCGCATTGGGGCTACGTGCTTGCCGAGGAGTTGGGGCTCAACGTCTTTTACGCAGGTCACTACGCGACGGAAACCTTTGGAGTTAAGGTGCTTGCGAAAGAGCTCTGTCGGAACTTTGAAGTGCAGTGGGAGTTCGTCGATCACCCGACAGGGCGTTGATCAAGCCCCCCCAACTAAATGAATCGAAGGTTGCGGAGCGGCCGATCATGACTCTTTCAAGCCAGCTGGCCATGCGATCTGACCGGCCAGAAATCCAAAAAAACGCTTGCAGCTGGGTGCTCCCGACTGCTAGGGTCCCACCAACAACGCGGGCATAGCTTAGTGGTAAAGCGCTATCCTTCCAAGTTAGACATGCGGGTTCGATTCCCGCTGCCCGCTCTCCATGACCAGTTTTCAGTCCCTTAAAAACACGTCCAACCATGAAGAAGTCCATCCAGTTCGCCGCCATTGGGGCCATCCTTGGAATGCTCTCCGCAGGTCCGATTTCCGCCGGTGAGAGCAATTGCTCCGAAGCGGGCACTGCGGTGAGAGACGCAATCAAGGCGAACCCATCAGAAACTCTGGCGATCGTTGAGAAGAGCGTTTCCGCCAACCACGATTGCGCCTGCGAAATTGTGAAGTCGGCCATCGAAGCTTCGCGAGGCGACTCCAAATCGGCCATCGGGTCCTCTGGGGATGACTCCAAGACCGTGTTGGCCATTGTTCGGGCTGCCTCAGCGGCCGCTCCCGATCAAACGGGTCTGATCGCCAAATGCGCGGCATCGGTCGCTCCCGAGTCTGCGGATGCCATTCAGGCATTCGCCAACGGGCTTGCGGGGGCCAATCCCTTGGATTTCCCAACCGGAGGTGAGCAAATCATCGTTGGACCACAACCCGGTGAGGGAGGTGGCTATACCGTTCTGCCCCCCGGACAGCCGGGCAGTGGTTTCGGTGGAATCGTAGTCGCTCCGCCGGCGCCTCCGGCCTCTCCTACCGGCAACTCAAATTGAGCCCACTTTCCGGGCATTTTCCCTTACAAATTTTCAATCTTCCCAATTTTGACTCTCATCACCTCCCCAAGCATGAAACGCTCCCTATTAGCCGGAATCGCTGGTCTTGCAATTGTCGGAACAGTCAATGCCGAAGGGCTGTATTACGCTGGAAACGAAGCCAAGGAAAACCTTCCCTTGAAGTGGGCGGTTGGGGCAAACCTCACCTACGACGATAACGTCAACCCGATCGCCGTCAATACCGGGGACGCTCTTTCAGTGAACCCTTATGTGGGTCTTTCCTTCGTCAGCTCCGCCTCCCAGACAACCTGGGACGTGTCTGCCCGACTTGGCGTCATCTATTACGTTGACACTCCAGCCAACAGCGCGGTTGAAGACGCCTACGGGCAGGCTCGGATTGAGGCGAATCTCACCCATCGCTTCAACGAGCGACTTCGCCTGGTCAGCCGCAATTTCGTTGCCTATGAACTTGAGCCTGACTTTGCCTTCGGCTTTGCCAACAACCGCCAGGTCGGTGAATACTTTTTCTGGCAGACGGATAACGCTTTGGGTTATCGATGGACCGAGCGTCTTGCGACCTACACCGGCATTCAGTTGACTGGCTTGATGTATGATAGCTCCGTTCCGAACGCGGATCGTTTCACAGCGACGGTTTACAACCAGTTCCGATATCAGCTCAGCCCACAGACGGTTCTAACAGCTGATTATCGTTACGCGCAGACTTCCGGCGATGGTCTCGCTTCCGATGCTACTGACCATTTCATTCTCGCTGGTATCGAACACCGCTTGAGCCCCACGACGATTCTTGTCGGCCGTGGTGGTATCCAGATCCATCAGGTTGACAGTGTTGCTGCCTCCGATGGAACCAGCCCATACTTTGAGCTGACCATGGACACCCAAATCAACAGTGCATTCAAGGTTCGCGGGTTCCTTCGCTACGGACTTGAAAACTACGACACCGTCCGCGCTGTCTCGGTTGCGAATTCCTTCTACGAATTCGATTCCCGTCAGACCCTTCGTCTTGGAATCAACGCTGATTACTCGATTTCCAGGCAACTTTCTGTCTTCGGAGGGATTGACTACATTCCTTCGCAGTTTGAGGATGGCCGCCGTGTTTCTGGTCCCGGTCCTTTGACCAGGGGTGGATTGTCCGAGGATCTGATCAATGCCTATGTGGGTGTCTCGGTGAGATTCACTGATTACCTCAGCGGCGATCTTTCCTACAACTACACTGACTCCAGTTCCGATCTCTTCGGTGCAACCTACGATCGCAACCGCGTCAACGTTGGCATCCGCGCCGAGTTCTGATTGCGACATGATCCAAACAAACCGTCACGATATTTGACTTCCGCCAAACTCCCGCAATGTTTTCATTGCGGGAGTTTGCTTTTTTAAGACGAGCCCCTGAATCCAACCTCCAGCCATTCGAACCATGCAATCCCCAACGCCGAATTCAAACGAGACCACGCTCCACGCGGTCGATTATTGGCAGGTCATCAAAAACCGCTACGGGGTGATTCTCCTGACGCTCCTTCTCGTGTTCATGACCGCCACGGTTCTCACTTACGTGATGCCGAAGAAGTATGAAAGCACAGCGACAGTCCAGGTGAAGCCAAGAACCCCCGGAATCACGGTTCTGGGACGGGAAATGACTGAGTCCAGTGGTGCAACCATGATGACGCAGCAGTTCTTCGCCACCGAATTTGAAATCATCAAGTCGCGCAACGTGCTGGTCAAGGTGGCTGAGCAGCTGGACCTCCCGACGAAGTGGGGCTATGACAAGGAAACCATCTTCATGATCCTGAAGGGCATCGTGGACACCCAGAACCGCCGCGGCACCGACCTGATCGACATCAAGGTCCGGCACACCAACAAGGAGGATGCCCGTGACATCACGGCGGAGGTGGCGAAGGCTTATAAGAACTACCGGACTGAAATCGAGGGCCGTGACTCCGAGCGTGCGCTTCAGGAACTGCGCAAGGCGGTCAGGGACCAGGAGGACAAGGTTGAGGAACGCCGCAAGCTTCAAACCACCATCGTCCGGACCAAGGGAATCATTCCGACTGGCGAGGGCAGCCTGTTCCGCAATGGAACTGGAGAGGATGACCGGGGCGCTGGGACCGCTCGTGAGATGGAATACCGGATCGAACAGGACAAGATCCAGTTGGAGAGTCAGATCAAGAGTCTCCTCAACTACAGCAGCGAGCAGTTGTTGGTCTATGCCTCCGGCCTCGATCTTCCCGAGAACATCATCAAGTCGCTGTATCCGCAGTATCTCGAACAGAAACGCCGCCTCGATCAGTTGAAAACGCAGGGATTGGGAGACCGCCACCCTACGGTTCTGGCCGAAGTGCAGAATCTGGAAAACATGAGAAAGCAGCTTGAGGAAGGCGTCACCAGTCTCCGCGAAACCCTTATGGCCCAGCTCGACATGGCGACGGAACGTCTGGAGAAGGTCAAGATCCTCAGCTCCGAGAAGAAGGGCGAGGCGATCGACACCGCAGTGGACGCCGTGGATTACATCGATGCCAAGCGTGAGCTCGATACCGCCCAGGAGATGCTCAACACGATGAAGCTCAAGCTTCTCGGTGAAACCATTCAGGAGCGCATCCCGTCCAACTCGATCGTGGTGCACGAGGACCCGGTGATCTCCCAGAACCCGGTCAGCCCGAACGTGACCCTCAATCTCGTGCTTGGCGCGGTGGTGGGGCTCATCTTTGGAGTCGGCATCGCCTTCTTCCTCGAGTACCTCGACACCTCGGTGAAGACCCTCGAAGACGTGGAGCGTTATCTTCAGGTGCCGGTATTGGCTGTGGTGCCCAAGGACGTTGGCATTCTCCACAAGCAGAGTGGCATGAGCCCCGACGCGGAGGCCTACCGAATCCTCCGAACCAACATCGAGTTCAACCGCAAGAACCCCGAGGACAACGCCATCACGGTGGTCTCCGGTGGAGCCGGTGAAGGCAAATCGACCACTCTGGTCAACCTCGCCTACATCTGCGCCCAGGGCGGCTACACCACCCTGATGATTGACGCCGACCTTCGTCGTCCGAGACTTCACACCTTCTTCGACATCAACAATTCGGTGGGTCTCACCAATTACCTCACAACCGAGTTGATGCTGGAGGACGTGATTCTCCAGACCCCGGTGGACAACCTCTACTTCATGCCTTCAGGCATTCTTCCGGCCGACGCGGCGGGCATTCTGAACTCCCGTCGCATGTCCGAGCTGATCCAGGACGTGAAGCAGCGCTTCGACCTGGTCCTGGTGGACAGCCCGCCGATCCTCGGGGTGAGCGATGCGTCCGTGCTCGCGAGCGAAGTGGACCTGACGATGATCGTGGTCCAGCACCGCAAGCTTCCCCGCAACATGCTGATGCGCGTGAAGCAGGCGGTTGAAAACGTCGGCGGACACGTCATCGGCGTGGTGCTGAACAACGTGGATGTCCGCAGTGACAGCCAGTATCAGTACTACACCAGTTACTACACCTACTATGCGCCGACTGAATCCCAGTCTTCCGTCCTCGCAGGTCCATCCGCTCCGAAGGGCAACGCGGTTGCCCCAACTCCAAGACCGAATCCGCCTGCCAAGGGTGACTCGGAACTCTATTGATCCCCGAAATTCCCAATCCAACTACCTCCATGAACTTGAAATCCTACATTGCAATGATCGCCATGGCCGTCGGCTTTGCCGCACCGGCAAACGCCCAGAGCGTGATCTCTGCGGGACGCGCCATTCAGGTGGACATCCGCGGGGTGCCTCAGGAAGAGGTCGCTCGGGTCAGTGGCCTCTACACCGTCTCGGAGAGCGGCTACATCACCATGCCGTTCATCAACAACGTTCGGGCAGCCGGCCTGAGCGCAACCGCCCTGGGCGCGAGCATTGCCGCCGCCTACCGGTCCGCCCAGATCTACAACAATCCGAACGTCCAGGTGCAGGCTGACTCCTTGGGGACTACACAGAAGTTGATGGTTCACATTGGTGGCCAGGTTCGACGCACGGGACCCGTTGATTTCGTGCCGGGCCTGACGATTTATCAAGCGATCCAAAGTGCTGGTGGTCCAACCGAGTTCGGTGCGATGAATCGCGTCGAGCTTCTTCGTGCAGGCAAGATCAGCACCTTGGATCTTAGACAGACCCAGATGAAGGGTTTCACCCTGCTCAAGGACGACACCATCACGGTTCCTGAGAAGAACGCTATTGGTGGCTGAAGCCCAGGAACGGCTCGACTCTGTTCCGGCATAACTTCCAAGCCCTCCATGCCGCGCCTCCCACGACAGATCCAACCGCTCTGTCGTGGGATTTTGTACTGGGCTCTCACCCTGACCTCTGGATGGGCCCTTGAGCCGCCTCCGAATGAGGTGTTGGGGAAACTGGGTTCTGAGAGTTACACGGAGCGCATCGGAGCCCAAGGGGTGCTGCGCGAGTGGGCGCTGAAGGACCCTGAGCCTGCAAAGGGGTGGTTGTTCGAGCATTCAATCGGAGATCCGGATCCCGAGATCCGGAAGCGCTACACGTCGGTCCTGAAGGATCTGATCGACCAGGAGTATCTTAAGGACGGCGAGGGCTATGTCGGCATCATGATGATGGCGATCAACCAGGTTCCGGTTCCCGGAGAGAAAGCTCCCCGCGTGGGGATCAGTGTGAATCTTGTCGTCCCGGATTCGGCTGCATCGAAGGCTGGGTTGGTGGTTGGAGACGTCATCGTCGAGGCCGGCGACCAGATCTGGAAAGAGCCCTTCACGGCAGTGGAGCAGTTTTCAACCTGGGTGCGGGGTCACAAACCCGGCCAGAAGGTGACATTGAAGCTCCTGAGGAATGGCAAGGTCATTCCGTTGGACCTGGTTCTCGGGCGGCGTCCGCAGGGGGCGGGAATGTTGATGTTCGGCGAGCTGCCGGACAGTGAAACCTTGGCTCGTGAGGAACAGGCGGCGAAGGACACGTATTTCAGGAACTGGTTTGAGAGGCGAAAAGCCGGTAAGTAAACGCGGGGTCGGACCGTTTAAAAAAATCGACATCCGGCCCGCCTGTGGCACCCTCTCAAAGCTTCTGAATCACCCCCAAACCGTGCCGTCACCCATGAGCATCATTCGCATTCGCAGGACGGTTCTCGCCGTCGCACTTGCCGCCTTTTCCAGCTCGGCCTGTGCCCAGAAGGCTGACTTCAACGAGGTCGGCCGCCAGATGGCGATCATGCTCCAGAACAGCCACTTCGCACGGCTGCCATTCAATCCGAAGCTCAGCGAGCAGTTCCTCGATGATTACCTGCGTGATCTCGACTACAACCGCGTCTATTTCACCCAGCAGGACGTGAACCGCTTCAAGGTCACCTATGGCGGGAAGCTGCACTCGATGTTGTTGCAGAATGAGAGCATGACGCCGGCGAAGGACATTTACGAGACCTTCCGGAAGGCCGTCGAAACCCGTGTGGCGGATGCCAAGGTTCTTTTGAGTGAGGGAAATCTCGATTTCACCAAGAACGACACCGTGGCGAGATCCCGAAAGGATGCCGCCTGGCCCCGCGATGAGGCCGAGGCCAAGGCCCTTTGGACCCTTCAGATCAAGGAGGCGGTGTTGGCGGAAGTCCTCAAGCAGGACATGCTGGCCAAGATGGCGAAGGAGCAGAGCAAGACCGATCCGACCAAGGATGACCGGGACCCCAAGGAGAAGATCAAGCTCCGCTACGACCGCTTCCTTCGCAGCGTGACGGATGTCGATGACGAGGAGATCGCGAACTATTTCCTCAGTGCTGTTTCGCGATCCTACGATCCGCACACCGATTACATGAGCTTTCGTGAGATGAACCGCTTCAAGGACGGCATGAAAAACGAACTCGTCGGCATCGGGGCGCTTCTCCAGGCCGAGGAGGACGGGGCCACGAAGATCACCGGCATCGTGATCGCCGGACCGGCCGACCGTGAGGGGACGCTGAAGCTCAATGATCGCGTTGTCGCAGTCGATTCCTCCAACAGCGGGGAGATGACAGACATCATGTTCATGGCGATCGACAAGGTGGTCGATCTGATCCGGGGCAAGGAGAACACCCCGGTGAGGCTCAAGATCGAGCCGGCTGGAGGAGCGGCTGGTGAAACGAAGATCGTGGTCATCACCCGCGGAAAGGTGGCGCTCAAGGATGAGCAGGCCAGTGCCGAACTGATCGAGATGAAGACTCCGGGCGGAGGCCAGCGGCGGATCGGATGGCTGTCGTTGCCGTCATTCTACGCGGACTTCGATGAAGGAACGACCCGCTGTTCGGTCGATGTCGAGCAGATCCTGCTGCGTCTCAACGAGGAAAAAATCGATGGCCTGATCATGGATCTGCGCAACAACGGCGGAGGCTCCCTGGAGGAAGTGCGGCGGATGACGGGCTTCTTCATCAATCGTGGACCCGTGGTTCAGGTGAAGAACACGCTCGGCAAGGTCGAGGTGAAGGACGCCGACAACAAGAAGCCGATTTATGAAGGTCCGATGGTCGTCTTGATCGACAAGAGCAGCGCGTCCGCCAGCGAGATTCTCGCTGGAGCGCTTCAGGATTACAACCGGGCGGTCATCGTGGGTGACAGCTCGACGTTCGGAAAGGGAACGGTGCAGCAGCCGATGGACATCGGCAAGATGCTGCCGTTCTTCGCGGCGAGGAATCGCGCGGGCTATCTCAAGGTCACCATCCAGAAGTTCTACCGGCCATCCGGCTCGTCCACGCAGCTCGAAGGGGTGGTTTCGGATGTGGTGCTTCCCAGCCTGGGGGATGCGATCGAGCTCGGGGAGCGCTTCATGGATCACGCCCTGCCTCATGACCGCATCCGGCCCGCAGGAGATTTTTCCCCGCTGCCGAAAGCGGATTTGTTCATTCCCCGACTGGTGGAACAGAGCCAGGCACGCGTGAAGGCGAGCAAGGATTTCAGCTACATCATCGAGGACATGTTCAAGGCGAAGGAGCGCCTCAAGGAGAACAAGGTATCGCTGAACATCGAAGTGCGGAAAAAGGAACTCGCCCAGGTCGATGAATCCCAGCACCAGCGGAATGCCGAGCGGAAGGAGCGATTCAAGCAGATCCAGTCGGAGGACAGCTCCCGCTTCAAGTTCTTCAAGTTGTCACTCGACGACATTGCGAAAGGCTCTGACATGCGTCCGTTCGATCCGTCCAAGGAGGACGATGGCTACATGCGCAAGGCGAAAGATGAAGTGGAGGATCTCGACGATACCCCACGTTGGCCAAGTGGCATGGATCCGGTGAAGCGTGAGGGCTTGTTCGTGGTCAAGGACCTGATCGACGTGACCGAGAACGCCAAGATGGCGGGCCTGATCAAGAAGCAACCGGAGATCCGTTGATGCCCTCGGTGGCTGAACATCTCGCCGAAGTCGAGTCCCGGATCGCCACATCCTGTGTCCGGGCCGGTCGCCCACGTGAGAGCGTGGAGTTGATTGCGGTCTCGAAGACCTTTCCTATCGAAGCGATTTCAGAGGTCGCGGCCTGCGGGCAGGTTCTTTTTGGCGAGAGCAGGCTGCAGGAGGCGGAGCCGAAAATCGCGGCTTTGCCCTCATCGCTGCGCTGGCATTTCATTGGCGGCGTGCAGCGTAACAAGGTCCGGAAGATCCTGCCCTTGTTCGAGTGCATCCATGCCATCGACTCGCTGAAGCTGGCCGGATATGTCGATCAGGTGGCGGCCGAACTGGGGCTTTTTCCGAAGGTGTTCCTGCAGGTGAATGTCGGAGGAGAGGCGAGCAAGGGCGGCTTCGAACCGGGAGAAATCCGCGAGGTCATGTCGAGCCTGCTCGGGCTGAAGCAGCTTCAGATCCAGGGCTTGATGACGATTCCACCCGCCGGCCCGGAGGCTGAGTCGGCTCGGAAGTGGTTCGTGGCACTGAGGGAGCTGAGGGATCAGCTTCAGCAGGAAGCGGGTGCCGCCCTTCATCAATTGAGCATGGGCATGAGTGGGGACTACGAGGTGGCGATCGAGGAAGGAGCGACCTTGGTGCGGGTCGGGTCGGCGATTTTCGGAAATCGCGCCTATCGGGTGGACGGTGAGCTTGGATGAGCCATCATTTCCGTGCATGCCAGCATCCCTTCATCAGGCCACGGTCATCGGCGGTGAACTCGCGCTTTCCTTCGAGGATGGTGAGGAACTCTATCTGGCGCTGCCGATGCTGAGGCGGGCTTGTCCCTGTGCCGCGTGTCAGGGGGAGCCTGATGCGCTGGGGCGGGTGCTGCGTCCGGTGGTGGAACTCGGTCCGCTGGCCTTCGATCTGGTGAAACTCGACCCCGTGGGCGGCTATGCGCTCCAGATCAGCTGGGGCGATGGTCACGCCACCGGGCTTTACAGCTTCGACTACCTGAGACGCCTCGCCGCGATCCATCCCTGAGCCTCCTTTCGCGAACCTTCCAGCTCCAAGCGTGATCTCCGCCCATGTCGAACTGGCCTCGACGCCCTTGCTCGCTCCCAAGGAGTCAGCGGCTCTGGCGGCGGCGGGCCTTCTGACGGCGGAGGACGTGCTGCAATGGTTCCCCAAGCGCCACGAGGACCGACGGCGCTTCGACGCGTTTCCCATGCAGCAGGGGGCCCATCCTGTTTGTCTCCGTGGATCGGTGGTGGACGCCTCGCTGCGGCATTTCGGTCCCGGTCGGAAATTCTACGAAGCGGTGGTGATGGACGGCAGCGGGGGGCTGTTCGGCTCCGGCAAAGTAACCTGCCGCTGGTTCAACATGCCCTTTATCCAGAAAGTCATCGCCAGCGGCCACGAGGTGGTGCTGTACGGAAAAGTCAAGGAAGCGGGCGGGCGGCTGGTGATCGATCACCCCGAGTTTGAAATCATCCGTGACGACGAAGGTCCCTCGATCCATGTTGAGCGGATCGTGCCGATTTACCGGAATGTTTCGGGGATCGCTCAACGACGGCTGCGGGAAATTGTTCATCTTCTTTTGCTTCAGGTGGATCCCGCCACGCTCGACTGGTGTCATGAGGTGGCTCCAGGGAGCTCCAGGGCGGAGGATTTCCGGAAGGTCCATTTCCCGGAGAGCTTGGAAGAGTCCACCCACTCGAAACGGCGCTTCGCGCTCGAGGAGTTCTTCTCGCTTCAGCTCAACGTCGTCTGGCGCAGGGCCCGACATGACGATTATCCGGGGCGTGTGCAGGGAGTGCGCACCACCTTGCTGAAGCGCTTCTATGAAAGCCTGCCCTTCGACCTGACCGGCGCGCAGAAGCGTTCGATCAAGGAAATCATTGCCGATCTGCGATCCCCCCGGGCGATGAACCGCCTGCTCCAGGGCGATGTCGGTTCCGGGAAAACCTT